>CAYWSC010000501.1:0-1506 GCA_964460695.1 Hadarchaeota archaeon (SeqCode) | reverse complement strand
GCCGCGTCCCCTATGCCTTCAGAAGACGGAGCAGGTTCTCCAGGGTGAGTAGGTCCAGACCTGCCCTGGGTTCCAGAAGTGGCTCCACATCCCGTACCACCAGCTCCCAGTTCAATGACAGAAGCCGCTGTCTAACAAGGGCCCGCCAATTTTGCCGCGTCACCTGCGGTCCGGTCCAGCCCGTCTGCCGAAGGGCGTTGTTGAGCAAGGTGAGGTTGGGGGGTGGCCAGTTTGGATCACTGAGATACCAAAGGAGATCGTAAAGGTCACGCCCCTTGGTGTAAGGGCGCTGGAGCAGGGCGTGGAGCTTTCCCGCCAGCAGTGAAGGCCGGTCGTGATGGTGGAGCTGCAATACAAGGTGACGGCGCACCACGGTGGTGGTAAGACCCGCCCCGACTGGAGGGTTAGTGTCCACCTCGATCTTCACTGCTATTACCTGCTCGGGATGGGGCGAAAGCCCCAGCTCGTAGAGCAAGCCCGGGAAGCGGACAAAGGCTGAGTGGACCACCTTTTGGTCGCTTATCTTGAGGGTCACCTCATACCCCTCTGCCTCGAACTCCGCCCGCACGGCCCGGAGGTAGCGGCGGAAGTCGTACAGATCCCTGCTGCCCTCCAAGGCGAAGTCCAGATCTTCCGAGTAGCGGGGAATACCGTATAAGAACCGAAGCGCGGTACCCCCATGGAAGGCAAGAGGGACCATGGCCCCGACCCGCTGCAGAGCCCCCAGGATCCTGGCTTGCAAGTACTCCCGTACCAGATTCCGCCCATGGCCAGGGGTGGCAGCAGACCTCACGACCTCGGCCAGGTATTCTTTCATAGCCGCTCGTACTCCTCGCCTTCGGTCCGGGCTAGCTCTGCTACCTGGTGGGCGAACCGGTGGAGCTTGGGCTTATCGCTCCTTTTGGCTAAGTTATAGAGGAGGTCTAGATCCAGCTGCTCCAGGTTCTGGAGGCGCAGCTCTTTCAGGTACGCAGGACTGTCCGCCCTAGGGTGAAGGTACGCGAGGTCCAAAAGGGCCTTCTCCGGGCAGGCCACGAACGCCCACTGCCCTGGGCTTACCTCCAGCCTGCGGTAGCCGAAGAAGAGGTCAGGTTGGATGTGGCGGAAGGTATAACGGCCCAACGGGGTGTCCCACTGGCCGGGCCGGCCGGTGGTGACGCTGGTCGTGGTGGGCACCCCCTCTGGGATGAGCCCGTAGTGGGCCAGGGCGGACTCCAGGCTGACGTAGGAGCCCCGGACCAGGTGGTTAGCTATCACGAACGGGTGTGGTTTTACCTTTTGAAAGGGAGGGGCCAGTGTATAAAGGCCCCGGCGCAATCTGTAAAGGCGCCCCGCCCTGACCCAACGGGAGAGCTGCCGACGCACATCTTTGGGGTCGACATCCCCGGCTAGCAGGAGCCCGGTTTCGAACACCGGCTCGTCAGCGGCCACTTCCAGCAGCCCCCCGAATTCCATGGAAGTATTTTGCCAAATGTGGCAACTAACTGCAATGAACCGTTGGGCGTG
>CAYWSC010000500.1:0-1510 GCA_964460695.1 Hadarchaeota archaeon (SeqCode) | reverse complement strand
TTTGCCCTCAGGGCCTCTGTCGACGAAATCCTAGAAGAAGGCATAGAGAATCGCTTCAAGCGGCACGCCGAGATGGCGAGTTATGCCAGGACGAGGGCCAAGGAGATGGGGCTGAAGCTGTTCCCCGCCCTAGAGGAAACATGCTCCAACACCCTGACATCCATGAGAATACCCAGGCCCCTCCAGGCCACCAAGATCCAACGGTGGATGAGAGAGAATGACCGGATAGTGGTCGCAACCGGTCATGACGAGTACAAGGACAAGATGATCAGGGTCGCCCACATGGGGATATGCTCCATGGACGACCTCGCCCAGACCATGGATTCGTTGGAGCGTGCCCTGGGCTGTATCGGCGGCCAGCAAGGGTAGAACCAGATCAGGTCCTGCCAATCTCGGCTATTATTCCCTCGCAGTTCTTGAGCCATGCATGATCTGGGTCATCGTTCGGCCTCATGATCCTCTCCTCACCGGCTAGGACCCAGAGGTAGTAAAGAGAGTAGCCAGGCGCCGCCACGACGGGGTGGTACCCCTTCGGTATCGCTATTGCATCTCCATCGCGGACGACGAAGGCCTCGTCCATCTCTCCGTCGTGTGTGTATATCCTCTGGAGGGCGAACCCCTGGGGCGGATTGAGCTTGTAGAAGTAGACCTCTTCCAGTTTGGATTCCCTGGGTAGATCGGCTACGTCGTGCTTGTGAGGCGGCGCGCTTGACCAGTTCCCCGGCGGATTGAACGTCTCTCCAACAATCAGCTTCTCGGGAATCGTCGACTCGTTGCCCATGATGTCGCAGACATCCCTTCTCCAGTTCCATCTCCCGACCGATCTGCATTGAACCTGATCTGGCGATACAAGGGCAGGTTCTCTGTTGCTCTCACAGGGAGCGGTGCAGATGGCCGCGTTGATATCGGTCTTAGCCTTGACGGACAGCGAGGAGTTCCTAGGGACGTACACCGAGTATGGCCTTCCCTCGAAGACCGACCTCCTCTTACCGATCTCTCCGAAGTCCCGTTCTCCAACGGCAGCATCGCACCTGCCAGCGAGCAGGACAAAACAGGCCTCTTCTCCCTTAGTCTTGAAGGTGTGTTCCTCTCCCTGCTTTAGGCTGAGAACGCCGAACTTGATAAACTTCAGATCCGCCTCGAACATCCAGTGGAATCCCAGCTCTGAGGTGCCTCTTTTCAGCAGCTCCATGGCAATCTCCGCATCCAGTCAGGGAAGAGGCTTATAAATTATCTAGTCCCTGGGTCACGTATACGCTAGGAGCTGAAGCGAGTTCGGAAAGATATTAGAATTGCTTATCGGCACCTCTTGTGGGGATCAATCGTAATGGGCGAGGTTCGTTTCTATGGCCAGGAGGTCCCGTATGCCATATCGGATATCGTAGAGGATCTCCCCCACGTAGATGAGATGATAGCAGTAGTCTGCACCGGCACGGGGATAGGGCTAGTCGCCTTCATGACTGGGTACTGCCTCCAAAGGCAGAAGCTGAACTACCAGGACCTCGGCGAG
>CAYWSC010000499.1:0-1514 GCA_964460695.1 Hadarchaeota archaeon (SeqCode) | reverse complement strand
CCTCGTGCGGCCCTCCGGGGTATCTCTGCATCTGCATGCCGCAGACGGTTATCCCCTCGGAGATGCTTCTCCACGGGAGGTATTGATCGACAGTTGAAAGCTCGTAGAGGTGGTATGCGTACTCAAGCCCGTTCCACTGAACCGCTATGCCAAACCACGGATGCGTGTACCAGCTAGCACCAAATACCGGGATTGAAGCGTATCTCATTATGGGCCGATCCGTTGAGTTCCACATGTAGATGAAGGGCAGGCCGGTTAGCGCCCAGTATCTGGCCTTTTGCAGGTAGTGGCGATCTCCCGTGATCCTGTAGGCCTCGACGTAGCAGCCCACCAGATACGCTGCTGCCAGCACGTCGGGAACGTGTAGCTGGAGCTCCCAGGTCTGCGCTCCTTCCGGCCTTACCTGGCTGTCGAGATATTTCAGTGCCTTAAGCCCTGAGGAAATCGCCTCCGTATCCCCAGTGATTCTTCCGAACTTGAGCAGAAAGAGGGCCTTGTTGGCAACCCAGCCTGTCGAGGTGTCGCCCGGCCTTCCAAGTTCTTCGTGCTTCAGGTCCGGGGTGAAGGGCCAAGAACCGTCCTCCCTCTGTGAGTCGACGAGGGCGTTAACCTGGGAATACGACCTGACGAGAGAGTCTTCGACGTCTCCGATGTGAAGGGCTAGGTCGAGACCGTCGCCTCTCGCCCCGGCCGCCTGGTACGCCTCCAGGACTTGGTCCCTGATCTGGGTTCTCAGCGTGGTGTTGTCCGTTAGCGCCGAGTAGTGCCATAGGGCTAGGGCGACGAGGGGGTCCCAGAATATCCATCTTGGGTCGTTGAGATGCGTGTGCTTCCATGCCTTGAGTCCTGGAACCCAGCATATGTCCTTGAAGCAGTGTGCGCAGAGGTCCAAGGTTTCTTGAAGGCTTCTAGGCATGGGCGGGGGAGAGGGAACTCCCTTCTTGTTGAGCCACCATGCTATCGCGTCGGTCACCCCGCAGTTGGCTTTCGCAAATATGTCCATCGTGAGGGTGAGAGGGGAGCCTCCCATCACATAGGGGGTGGAAGCTTGTTCCTCATTCTCCTTGACCCAGTCCGGCACCGAAGGCAAAAAGACAGACATCAGGTGGTTTGACTGGTTTTTCGGCCAGTTTGGAGACCAGAACTCGGCCGAGGGGTGCTGATTGTTCCCGTCCCACCTTTGGAGTGGATCCCAGCTGAGGGCAACCGTTGCGTTGCCGCTCCTTATGGCCATGAGGGGAATGGTGATCTTGAGGGGATGAGGAACCGCCCTAACGTTCTTCGGTGGTCTGACGAAATCGGTGCCCGACGACTTCTCCCCTCCGAGGAGGTATTCTAGGCCACAGAATATGGCTTCCTCCCGCTCCGAGCCAAAGCTGCCTTCGCCGGCCAACAGGGCGGGTCCATTCAGCCGGAGAAGCCTCCTAGAGCTGGACGCACTCACCTCCATGTGGACGGAGGCTGAGGGGTCGTCGTCGGAGAGGTAGAAGAGATAGCTGAACTCCCATTCGACT
>CAYWSC010000498.1:0-1520 GCA_964460695.1 Hadarchaeota archaeon (SeqCode) | reverse complement strand
TGCACCGCGTCCTTATTAACCGACCGGAACGGCGCTTTTGAAGGTTTCTGATCTGATGTCACCGGTCTCCTTCGCGAGAAGGACTACTTCTGGTTGCAGCTCTGACTTTGGAGATGACGACCCGTCTTTTCCCCGACTTGTCTGGCTCGATCCTATCAACCCTCTTGAAGTAGACCTCGAAGTCGTCGTCGGCCAGCACAGCCCGCATGGTCTCCGCCACGTTTGCCCCGAACTTCTCGTCCAAGGGTTCAATGTGCTCTACTTCAATTCTTCCCCTCCTGTTCTGAACGACCTTGTAGGACCCAATGGGCTGTCTGGTCACGGCGTTTCTGACGATAATCGGCGAGAAAAGCTCGCCTCTAGTGTTGGCTATGAAGTCGTCCTTTCGGCCGTGGAGGACATCAAGTACTGTCCCTGCTCTTCCGCATGGGCAACGATCCTCCGCAATCCGACCCGTGTCGCCGGTTCTATACCTTATCAGCGGCATTGCCCTGTTTGTGAGCTGGGTAATCACGATCTCTCCATCTTCCCCTGGTGAGACTGGCTTCCCGTCCCTGACAATCTCAACTGCGAGGTTCAGTATGTTGACGTGGTGGGTTCCCTCCTCGGGGCACTCCGAAGAGATGAAGTTGTGCTCTGCGGAGCCGTACAGATCCACAACCCTAGTCCCGAAGAAATCTTCGATTGTACTCCTCATCCAATCATCGAGAAGTTCCCCGCTTGTCAGGATGAAGAGAAGCTTCAGGCCTTCGAGGCTCGCCTTCTCGCATCGCTCGGCCAGCGTGTAGAGGAAGCTCGGGTAGCCGTATACGACGTCGGGCCTAATCCTAACCATCTGTCTGAGAACCTCTTCAGCGGGGGAGAGGTGGCTTATCCTGACCAGCCTCATGAAGCCTAGTCTGTGAAACCATTTCTCCTTGATGTCGGGCCTCCACGAGAACCGGCACTCTAGATGCTTCGGCCGGTATCCAAACAGCGATCTGGCTCTGTACAGGAGTGCGAAGTTCGTGTGCCTCGTCGGCCAATCGGTCAGGAAGGAGGCACGGACTCCAGTCGTGCCGCTTGAAGAAGAGACGAAGGACGACTTTGGAGTGTGCTCCCTGCTCACGATGGCTTGGGGATAGTTCTCCAAGACTTGGCTCTTCGTCAAAAACGGGAGCCTGGGAAGGTCGCCCAGCCCCTCGATTGAGCCGGGACGTATCCGAGAGGAGTCGAAGACCTTCCTGTAGTACGGCACGTTCCTATAGGCATATCGGACGATGGATCTGAGTAGGCGATCTTGCCTAGCCTGGATCTTGTACCCAGGTTCCGCCTCGAGGCGCGTCGCCAGGGAGAGGGTCCAAACCTGGCGGAAGAAGCCCTTCACCTCGGCATACCTGAGGCGTGGATGCAGGAGCAACGCTTAACGTCTCTTGCTGGCCCTCTTAAGGGAAACGTCGAGGAGGATTTGGAACCCTTCTGTCCCAGCGTCCGCCGGAGCCCAGGTCGCTCCGCTTGTGGCATGGCTTCTTGTCTACGTC
>CAYWSC010000497.1:0-1524 GCA_964460695.1 Hadarchaeota archaeon (SeqCode) | reverse complement strand
ACTCCCGATGTCGAGGCAGTCCTCTTCGGCCCCCACGGCGTGGCAGAGGGCCTCACGCCGGGCAAGATCGTGGTGGATATGAGCACGATATCCCCCGAAAAGACGGTCGAGTTCGCGGAGAGACTAGCAGAGATGGGAGTCGAGATGCTGGATGCCCCTGTGAGCGGCGGGCAGAGGGGAGCAAGGGAGGGTACCCTCACCATCATGGTCGGCGGGAAGGAGACGACCTACAGGAAGTGTCTTCCCCTCTTCCAGGCGATGGGCAAGAACATATTCCACGTCGGGGGAAACGGGGACGGACAGAGGGTGAAGCTTGTCAACCAGGTCATATGTGCCCTGAACATCCTCGCCGTTGTAGAGGGATTCCGCTTCGCAAGGAAGGCTGGGCTCGACCTGAAGACTGTCCACAGGGTCGTTTCGACCGGGGCAGCGAGCTCGTGGATGCTCTCCAACCTCGGAAGGAGCATCCTTGAGGGTGACTACTCACCAGGCTTCAAGATTGCACTTCAGGCCAAGGACCTCAGGCTTGCCATGGAATCTATGAGCTCCCTTGGCATGACCGCTCCGGGGACGGAGCTGACCCATAGACTGTTCTCGGAGGCCGCTGAAAAGGGCCTCGGTGAGCTGGGGACCCAGGCTCTCCTGAAGCTCTTCGAGGCAGATGTCTAGGCCGCGTAGAGGCCCCGACGGGCGATCCTATGGCAACGAGGCGGGGCCGTCTCTGAGCCAGGGCGAACCCAAACGAGGTTACTACTTCTTTCTCTGCTCAGGCATTACTGGGACAAATTCTACGCCAGGCCTTCTAGGCCGGCTCTCCATCCTGTAGAGGGCCATTAGGTCATAGACCTCCTGGGGCATCTTCTTCTCGACGCACTGGCTGCCCAGCAGTCTCTCTATATCGTCTCTCGTTATTGGGTGGTCGTGGGTGTACTTTCCGCTTACCAGTTCACTCACTATTTCGTCGACCTTCTCCTTTGGAAATCTGTCTCCCAGGATCTTCCTGACCAGGTCCTCCATCTGCCGAACGGCCTTCTTTGCCTCCTCCGCCAAGATCAACGTCCTGTCGTCGATCTCGTTAACGTTCTTTACCTTCGTGAGATGGATCAGAGATGAGGCGGGATAGGATCCGTTTTGGTCGCCAATCTGGGGGTCAACCGGGCCTAGGAAGGCGTGGGAGTCCATGCAGATCGAGTCTGCGGCGAGGGCTATTAGCGTACCCCCGCTCATCGCGTAGTGGGGAACGATCACCGTCTTTCTTCCAGGATGATCCTTTAGCGCCATGGCAATCTGTGCTGCAGCAATTGCCAATCCTCCGGGCGTGTGTACGATCAGGTCTATTGGCTCGTCCTTTGGCACCATCCTTATCGCCCTCAGGACCTGCTCGCTATCGTCAATGTCGATGTACCTAGCTATTGGTATGTTGAGAAACGCAATGGTCTCCTGGCGATGGATCAGCGTGATAACGTTGCTTCTCCTTGACTTGGAGATCTTGGTGAGCATCCTTCTCCTCGCTGCTGCCAGGCT
>CAYWSC010000496.1:0-1526 GCA_964460695.1 Hadarchaeota archaeon (SeqCode) | reverse complement strand
CAGACTGGAGCCTGCGGTTCCTCTCCTCGGGGCTGAGGCGGTCGCCGTAGACCTCCCCGACCTGCGTCTCGTAGAGGCAGATGTCTGGTGTGGCCACCATGTAGCAGAAGGTCGTGATGGGGACGTGGGAGACCTCGAGTTTGATGAAGTCTCTGAGGAAGGCTGATGTCTCACGGGCCGGGGCCTCGTAGAGGCTCTGGGAATCGTCGTGGTAGACCGTCCTCCTGAGGCGGGGAATCTTCCCGGCCGGCACCGTGTTGTCTTTCTCTCGAGGCGTCAAATGCATCACCTCCGCTCCTGATAGATATCGATCCTGCGAGACAGTGGCCGCCTAGTCATGATGCTAGATAAATCTCCGCCAACCCGACCGGCGGGAGAGCTTTATCACTTCTCCGGATGGAAGGGGATGTATGGGCGAGGAGTGCTGCGGGCTCTTCCGTGCGGGAGACATTGCGTGCATAATCGGGGATGACACGGATCACGGGAGCGGGCTGACCCAATACTCGGGCCTCTGGTTCCTGGTCTCGAGGCACTTCATACACACCGCGATC
Organism: Hadarchaeota archaeon (SeqCode); assembly: GCA_964460695.1. GTDB lineage: Archaea > CAYQAE01 > CAYQAE01 > CAYVLA01 > CAYVLA01 > CAYWSC01. Next base: position 975 of record CAYWSC010000496.1, on the reverse strand, counting down.
GCCCCTCCCTACGCAGGCCTGCTAGCCAAGACTAATAGGGGCACTCGGCCAGAGTTCAACAGGATAGACGAACGAACCGCAAGTCTCCATAGATCTGCCACCCCGGAAAGACCCGTGGAGAGCACGGCGACCTTCCGATTGAGGGAACCGCACTACATAGACTACCACTACTCGGTCGTATTCTTGGAGGAGGGTGTGGCCAGGGAAGAATACGTAGAGCTGTCCTGGTGCAACTACATGAACGCCGTGGTCGATCCCGCCATCTACTTCGTGTCCGACGGACGTTGGGTGAGAGAGTACTCCACCCTTCATGGATACAAGGCCATGCACTATCCGACGGATCTCCCGAGGTCTATGTGGGAGAGGCGACCTATCGAGGAGTATGTTAAGATGGGCAGGCCGGTTCCCTTCCACTGGTCGAGAAGCGAGACGACCTTCGACCTGCCCCTCTACTACGGGAGGGTTCACAAGATGGTCTACCTAGTCATGTTTGACCACTATCTTGACTGGCGCTTCTTCACCTCCCCGACAGGAGGTGGGGGAAACTTTCTGGGCCCGGGCTACCACAACCCCGCATGGGACTGGTCGTGGATCATCACCGAGCCCAAGCCTGGCGTGAGGTACGAGTGCAACGTGAGGCTTGTCTACAAGCCCTACGAGGGCGACCAGGACGTCTTGGAGGAGTACTCCAAGTGGGAGGGGCACGACGAGCAGCTTTTGGAGAAGGCGCTTTCAAAGATGGGGCGGTGAGGACCTGGCCCCGCCCTCGCCTGCCTCGAGCAGCGATCGTGCGAGCTACGGTCCGTCCCCAAGCTCGATCCGAAACTTGGAGCAGTAGTCCTTTCCACCAGAGGTAGTATAGTACCGGCACCTGTAGCACTTTTCGAGATCTTCGAAGCCCTTGCACTCCACCGATACGTCTCTGGGTGCCCTAGCCGCCTTCTTCTTACTGGTTTTTCGTCGCGGCCTCTTCCA
>CAYWSC010000495.1:0-1530 GCA_964460695.1 Hadarchaeota archaeon (SeqCode) | reverse complement strand
CCTCGAGGATAATAGCCGTACTTCTTGGCGGCGTCGATCATCGCCCTCACGTTCTCCAAGGGTGACGGTGGGATGTTGTTCCCGTCCATCAGTATGTACCCGGCCCCTGGGGCGACGGCCTGGATGCACCTCAGGGAGGCCTCCTCTACCTCGCGTGGAGTCCCATTAGCTATGAGAAGAGGACTCACATTCCCTATCAGGACGCACTCGTCGCCGACCACCTCCTTTGCCCAAAGCGGGTCGATGGGGTAGCCGAAGTCCCACTGCCTAGGGTGGAACAGCTTCCTTACGACGGGGATGAGGTGCGACACGTGTCCGCACATGTGGATCCCGCTCACCTTTCCCCGACTGAACTTCTCTACGATCTTGAGCTGGTAGGGGACAACGAACTTCTCGTACATCTTCGGGGAGAGGAGCTGGCACGAGTCATCCGCGAACGACCAGAACTCCCTGTCCTCCTTGTCGCGGCCCTCCTCGGCGAGCCTCTCACTGATCCAGGCGATCTCCGCCTCCGTACAGATCTTCATCAGCCTCCTGACGACGTTGGGTTCTCTGTACATTGCTCTCACTATCTGCCTCGGATCGACCAGCTGCGTCGCCAGGGTGAATGGCCCGTCGCAGCTGCCGCCGACGTGTACCTCCATCTGGCTCCCCAGCTCCCTTTTGAACACCTCGTAGTATTCGAAGCACTTCGCCATCAGGCCGTCTCTCCTGGGGTCGGGGACCTCCAGATCGTCCACGTCCCTTATGTCGGAGAGAAGAGGCGTTCTTGCCATGGCTACGTCGTGCACCGGGAAGACGACCTCGCATCCGAAGGCACTGGCCTCGACAGTATTGTGGAAGTTCGGGGCCATCGGGCCGATACCCGTAACGTCGTGACCGAAGTTGTCGAGCATGAACCTGGTGTGAAGGAGGTTTCCGATTATCTGCTTCCTAGGGTTGAGGAAGTACTCCCTCATGCTGATGGGGTGAAACCTCTCCGAGAACCTGTAGTTCGTAGACAGCTGGACCGGCACCCTGTCCGGCTCCTCGTACCTCGTCGCCCTTCGTATCCTCTCTCTCGATACCTCGAACCGTTTTTCGTACTTCTCAGGCTTTAGGTACTGTCTTACCCGGATCACGATCCAAGTCACGTAGGTGGATAAGAAAACTGCTATGTTGAGTCGTTCTAGGCATAGCGGCGGCTGATGCGTCGCCCGACGATGCCCTGGGGATTAAAGGTAAAACTGTCGGTGGCGGGGCATCTACATGCCGAGGTGTCTGCAGGGTGGCAGAAAGAATATCGCGTAGACAGGTCGAGAAGGCCCTCGCGGAGCGGCTTCTCTCGCCAGTCAGCCCGGAGCATCCGAACAGCCAGATCCACAGGTTCATAGAGTCGAAAGCCCCGAGGCTTGTCTGTCCGAAGGACCCGGCGGATTGGGAGCGTCAGGCCTCGAACCTTCGTCAGAGGTTCCTAGAAGAAGTGTTCCTCAAGGGGCATCCCTCAGATCTCTTGGAAGAGGAACCCCGAACGATCGAGAAGGGAACCGT
>CAYWSC010000494.1:0-1532 GCA_964460695.1 Hadarchaeota archaeon (SeqCode) | reverse complement strand
CGTGGAGAAGACAAAGCCTTCACCTCGTTCGGAGATGAACGCGTATAGGGAGACAAGCCTACCAAGCGTCGGGTCGAGGTCCAAGATGACGATCTGAAGGCTGCCGAAGACCCCGCCGCTGGTCGGCCTGACCTCCTCCCCATTGATAGAGACGTGCAAAGGCTTTCCGATCAAGCCTTCTCGAATCGCCAGCCTTACCTCGGCGGGTTTCCCGCCCCAACCCGACCAGAGGAACCAGATGCTCCGTGTCCGATTGCTATATGCGAACCTCTGTATCAGGCAGCTTCCATAGATACTTGCCCTGACCCTTTGACCATCTCGGAGTATAGTGTAGTTGGTCTGGCCCCAGAAGCCGTCCCCCGGCGTGAGCGCTGGGAGGACAACGAGGCTGCCGCCTGGCCCCACGTTGACGACATCTGACCACGGGCGGTATCCGTCTCGGAGAGCCTCAACCAGGTGGGAGCCAGGCTCAAGCCTAAGAGACAGAGCACCTCTGCCAGTTCCCACGCCGTCCACCCGGACCTGGGCATCGCTCGGGGATGGGACTACGTGGATCTGGGCCTTCTGATCCCCTTGACCCCACCATCTTGAGAACCCTGTCCAAGGAGGCGTTTCCAGCCGCAGGTCCGTCGAGGTGACGCTGGCCCTCTCTCCTGGATACAGGTAGATCGACACGTTTGTACTGGCAGCAGTCACCTTCGCCATCCCGGAGAGGACCTCTACAACAGTTGATCCATCCGACGTCACCTCCACGCACACGTCGCCTCCCTGAATCTCGATCATAGATAGAGGTGTCTCGACGATCTTTACGGGCATCTGCTCCACACAAGTCCGCATCCCTTGAAGACAAACAGAGCCCCTGACGAGGGCTGATCTGAGCTGGTCAAGGTCGACCTCTCCCGAGAACAACCGTTCCTCCTCCGCATACAACTGGAACTCCTCCGGGCAGTATAGGTACGCAAAGATCTGTCTCTTCGGCTCATAGCTACAGTTGTAGAGTCGGAGACGGCCCCTATGGAGGTACACAGCGGGAACACAGTCGTGGGAAGAGGAGAATGGAGGTCTCGGCGTTGGCCTCCTGACCACGACAGAATGCGAAAGCGTGATCCTTTCTTCAACGACGCGGTCCAGGGCGTTCGAGTAATAGGTTACGTTGACGGACTCGGGGTAGACAGCCGTGACAATCATGACCTGATTCGGGGTGACTACGAGGTCTCCTGTCCTCAGATCCCCATAGGACGCGGAGACGTAGCTGCGCTTCACCACGGGCAAGATGTCCGTGTATCTTGATGTGTCATAGACCTCGATAGCCCTGGCCGGATCGGAAGTCCCAGGCCGGTGCCCGTCGTCGAACAGGTTATGCATTGGCGCCCAGAAGCCAGCCTTGTACAACGCCACGGCGACAAAGGCATCGCCCTTCGGCCGGCCTATTCCCCAAGCGATGGGCAGCTCGTTCCCCCACTGATCCAGAACCCAGGGAAGGCCCATCGCCCGGCTCTGAGAGTACTTCCACAAGCTGTGTTTCGCCTCTT
>CAYWSC010000493.1:0-1561 GCA_964460695.1 Hadarchaeota archaeon (SeqCode) | reverse complement strand
GGAGGACATGGATAAAGGCCGCAGCGGCCGCAGCAATGCTAGCAGGCGTGCTGCTCATAGGGCTCGCATAGATCAAGGCTACCATCACGAGCCATCCACCCCGTTCCAAGCCGGCCCAGCTACCCTTTTTAAGATTCGGCACCGAAGCACTCTTTCCACATGCGCCTCCCAAAGCCATCTCGACTACAGCTGCTTCCGGCGATCTTTGCCGTTGCACTGTTGAATCCCTTCACCTACTTCGTCCTTCACCTGACTCGTACCTACTCCTGGGTCATCCCATTCAGCGTGGTCGTCTGGTTGGCGTTTGACTGGGAGAGACTAAAGATACATCCCGATCTGCAGGGGCGGCCAACGACACTCGATATTCTGGGAGGCGCTCTGATCATCACCGTGACCGTCGGTCGCTGCCTGATCCAAGACCCTTCCTCGCGTATGTTTGGCGCCTTCGACTCACTGGGAATTTTCATCGCCATATGTCTCATTCTCTTCGGCTACAGGTCTCTTAGGGCTCTGTGGGTTCCCGCTGCGTTTCTGCTAATCCTAGGCTCGGGCTACAAGATAGAGCAGTTTCTCGTCGACCGGTCAGGGTACGACAAGTGGCTGGCAGCCTCGGTAGCGCGCCTTGCCCGGCCCTTCGTTCCAGGGATCGGGAGCGATGGAAACAGAATCCTCCTGCCGAGGAGCGATCCCAGCTTCCTCCTCGTTGACTATGGCTGTACGGGGCTCAAGGCGATCCTCGCCTTTGCCTTCATAGCGTTCCTAGCAATAGCTTCTACGAAAGGCGACAACCTGTCCAAAGCCGTCTGCACTTCTGTGACGGCGGTTGGGTTCTGGGTCTGGAGCGTGGTCAGGCTCGTCGTGGTCTGCGTGGCCGTCCAGAAATGGGGTTGGCCTGCGGTTAGATACCACACGACGATAGGATTCGGCTTCTTTCTAGGATGGCTTATCGTCGTGGTATACCTCGTCTCGTCTCCACGTCCCACGCGCTCTCCTAGCCCCCCAGGCGACACGTGAGGTCGGAGAGTCTGAGAAGGCTCGTCGCAATCATTTTTAACCTCTCGATCTCCCGGCGGCCGGCTGATCTAATGGATCCTCTTAGGTTAGCGCTGGTTGGGTGCGGTGGGATCTCCGAGGCCCACGTCAGGGGGCTGGAGAGGCTTCGCATGGCGTCCCTGGACACTGTGGAGGTGGTCGCGACCTGCGACGTAGTCGAGGACGCGGCAATCAAGAGAGCGCAGCAGATATCCAAGTTCCAGAAGACAAGGCCGAGGGTATACACCCAGCTGGACTCGATGCTCCAAAAGGAAGACCTCGACGCTGTTGACATATGCACCGATCACTCGACGCACCACACCGTCGCTCTCCGGTGCATGGAGGAGGGAAGACACGTCCTCGTCGAGAAGCCCGTTGGCATCACCATAAGGGCTGGAAGGATGATGGTCCGCGAGGCGGAAAGGAAAAACCTCGTCCTGGCTGTCGCGGAGAACTATAGGAGATCGGCCCAGAACAGGGCGATCAACTGGGCAATTAGGAGCGGAAGAATCGGCCAACCAAAGCTCTT
>CAYWSC010000492.1:0-1570 GCA_964460695.1 Hadarchaeota archaeon (SeqCode) | reverse complement strand
TCGTCTCTGGGAGGTGCAAGTACTGCGGCGCCAGGATACCGGGTGTGTGGAGTTGAGCGGAGTTGAGCAGAGTTGAACGCTGAGCCGAAAGGTGGGACGAGGAAGGCGGCAGTCATCATCGTGTTGCTCATAGGTGCAACCCTACTGGCCGGTTTCCTCATCTACCGCTCCCAGGGAGGCCAGACGTTCGCTCCGAATGCCTCGGGCCGAAATCTCAGCTACTCTCCGAAGCTGAGGAAACCGGCGGTCGCGGGCCAGTTCTACCCGCAGAATCCCGACAAGCTCAGGGACATGATCATCGGGTTCCTCCAAAACGCCGAGGCGAAGGTGGACGACAGGGAGGTGGGGGGGATCATTGTCCCCCACGCTGGGTACAGGTTCTCCGGGCAGGTGGCCGCCTGGGCCTTCAAGCAGCTCGAGGGCAGGCATTATGACACCGTCATCCTGGTTGGGCCGAGCCACTACCACCCTGTCAAGGGGGCCTCGGTCTATCCTGCTGGCTGGTACAGGACACCGCTCGGAGACGTGGAGATCGACTCCAACCTCTCGCTGGGATTGATGAGGAAATGCCCCGAGATAGGCTACGACCCCCTCGCCCACGACAGGGAGCACTGCCTGGAGGTCGAGATACCCTTCCTCCAGGTAGTCCTAGGGGAGTTCAAGATGGTCGCGATCGCCATCAACGAATACGACCCGGGCCTGTGGTTCAGGGTCGCCGACGCGATAGCAGAGTGCAGCCGGGGCAAGAGGGTGCTCCTGGTCGCCAGCTCGGATCTCTCCCATTACCACCCCAGGTCGGTGGCCGCGGCGATGGACCAGAGGGTGGTCTCGGCCGTCGACAGGTTCGACCCCGTGGGGCTGGAGATCAAGGCGCGGAGGCACTCCTGCGAGATGTGTGGCCTGGCAGCGGTCGAGACCGTCATGTTCGCGTGTCAGAAGATGGGGTACGCCGAGTCGGTCGTGCTCAGGTATGGCGACTCGGCCGAGTACTCGGGGGACACCTCCTCCGTGGTCGGGTATATGTCCGCCGTCTTCCTCAAGGGGTCCGAGGAGGAGGCCAGCCTGACCCAGGACGAGGGAGGACAGTTGATCGAGCTCGCCAGGACGTCCATATCCTACTGGCTGGACAAGCGTGAGAGGGTGCCGTTCGAGACCTCCGATCCGGCCCTCCTCGACGAGAGGGGGGCCTTCGTAACGCTCAAAGAGGGCGGGAGGCTGCGGGGATGCATCGGCTTCACCCTGGCCGAGTACCCTCTGTGGTATACGGTGCGCGAGGCGGCGATACAGGCCGCGTTCCACGATCCCAGATTCGAGCCTGTGCAGGCAGAGGAGCTTCCCAAGATCAAGATCGAGGTATCCGTGCTCTCGAAGCTCAGGTATGTGGACGACCCGGAGAGCATAACTATAGGCCGGGACGGCCTTTACATAGTGGGGGACGGGAGGAGCGGCCTTCTGTTGCCGCAGGTGCCGGTTGAGGAGGGATGGGATCTCGACGAGTATCTGAGGCAGATCTGCCGAAAGGCGGGCCTCCCCGACGATGCCTGGAGGAGTTCAGAGCTCTATGCCTTCG
>CAYWSC010000491.1:0-1571 GCA_964460695.1 Hadarchaeota archaeon (SeqCode) | reverse complement strand
GGGAGAGCTGTGGGGAAGCTTTGTCTCGTCCGCCTCACGAATAGCCTCCTTGATCCTCTCTAGGTCGAACCCGACTATCCTTGAGAATCCAGCCTCAACGGCCTCTGGACGCTCTGTGGAGAGCCTCGTGACGATCACGGGCTTTCGGATCCTAGGATGTGTCGCCTCCTCCTGGATGCCTCCCGAGTCTGTCACGATGAACCTAGACCGCTTCATAGCCGCGAGGAAGTCGAAGTAGGGGAGCGGCTCGGTCAGCAGGATCCTCTCGTTTCTCCTCACCCTCTCATAGAGGCCCATCTCCTTGAGGCGGGCTACCGTTCTTGGGTGTATAGGGAAGACCACGGGGAGGGGGATAACCTCCTCGAGTATCCGGACTATCGTCCTGAGCGTCTTTGGATCGTCGACGTTCTCCGCCCTGTGGATTGTAACAAGGACGTATTCGTCATACGGGATCCTTTTCTCTATTTGGGAGGAGCGCAGTGCCTCGTCTAGAAAGAGGTCCAGGGCGTCTATGACGGTGTTTCCGGTGACGAAGACCTCGCCCCAGACATCCTCCTTCCTGAGGTTCTCGGCGCTGGGCTCGGTGGGGGCGAAGAGGAAGCGCGATAGGTGGTCGACGACCCTCCTGTTATGCTCCTCGGGCATCCTGAGGTCCCGAGACCTGAGCCCGGCCTCTACGTGGCCGACATCTATCCCCAGCTTGACCGCCGTTATGCCCGTTCCGAGGACCGTGTTGGTGTCCCCTTGGGCGAGTACGACCTCTGGCTTCTCCCTTAGCATGACTGGCTCTAGGGAGAGCAGGATCCGGGCTGTCTGCTCTGCCTGGGTTCCTGAGCGGACGTTCAGATGGTGGTCAGGAGACGGCAGATGCAGCTGCCTGAAGAAGCTTCCAGAGAGGTTCTCATCGTAGTGCTGGTCCGTGTGAGCCAACGAGAACTCGATTCCACGTCTCTGCAGCTCCCTTATCACGGGGGCCATCTTGATGATCTCCGGGCGGGTTCCCACCACCAGCATTGGAGGCATTCACAGAGACGCGAGGAGGAGTGCTAATATCTCTTGCCCAGCCCGCGAGCAGGGCCTTGAGCGTTCACCAGCCGTCACGGCCAATCGAGCTTAGAGCCGCAATCCACCTCTTGACGTGGCCAAGTCCGTGTATCGGGGAGAAGAATCTTCTATTCCGATCGATCCATAGGAGCCTCTCCAGGGCATCGGCTACGGGATCGTTACAGAGGCTCATATGGACAAGCTCCTGTCTCTTCGTCAAGAGGTTGTGTTCGAATACGTCTATGTCTGCCATCTCGGCCAGGCCTTCGAGCCCGTTTCCATCTACATATCTCAGGCAAGCCCTGCACAGATCGGGATCGACGTCCATAGCTTCCAGAACTTCGTAGAACGATACCGACAGGGTGGGGTCTAGAGTCATCTTCAGCTCTGGCACGTAGTATCTGCACCTGGGCATGAACTCTAGGGGCGGAGAGACATCGAGCCCGCGCCTCTCGAAGAAGCACGGCCCAGCAGCGAGGGAGGCCGAGAAGGCGGCGGAGAGTACTCTGGAGAAGAAGCCTCCGTAC
>CAYWSC010000490.1:0-1576 GCA_964460695.1 Hadarchaeota archaeon (SeqCode) | reverse complement strand
GGTCTATGAAAACCTCGGAGGGCTGGGGTTGCGTTCCCTCTTTTCCCGCCACGCCCACGCTGACAGTCAGCTGGCCCCCTTGGACTACGTCCTGCGGCGACGCCTGTGCATCAACCGGCCATATCCTTGGGAATCCCGGGATATAGGTGGATACATCCTCGGTGATGATCCCTCCAATCTCTTTGACGTACGAGAAGCGGCCACACTCCAGGATCCTATCATCCCTGCTGGCGTCGTGGTACTGCGTCACTATCCGGGTTGGGTTTGCCAAGACGTGGACCTCTAGATAGCCGTTTGGACAGCTCCTAGACGCGTGGGTTATCGAGCCGGTGTTGAGGCACAGAGCGCCCGTATGTTCGTACCCATCCGGAACTATCCTGGTGTAGAAGTGGGATGAAGCCGACAAGACCAGATCAGCCTTCTCCATCACAATCCTCATCCTCTCCGGAGAGAGAACAGGTACCCAGTTGCCCCTGTCATGGGCACAGACAACCACGATGTCCCTGTCCGTCTTGTTTATGCTGTTTAGAGTCGAGATCATGAAGCGTCTGCTGTCCTCTCTAAACGCAACCGACGGATCTTTCGGCGTGTCCGAGTAGGTCAGAGAGATTATGTGGACTGTGTATCCGTTGATGGTTATCTTTGCGTAGTACTCAGCTCCGTTCTCGCGAAGCGAAACCTCGGGCCTGGAGCCAAGGTCAACCTCGTCGAATATGCCCCGGCCAGCCCCCCAGTCTCCCTGGCCAGATCCGTAGTACTCGTTCTCGCCGTCCGCGACCGTCGGGTAGAACCAGCGGTGCCACCACTGGTTTTCGTGGAGGAAGTCCAGGAAATCGTTGCGCCTCCCCTTCTTGAGATGGTCGCCCAGCCCTATGACGAAGGCGTTGCCGCTGTTATTGATCCACTGAACCATATGGGCGAATTCGGATCTGCTGTAGGGAGAGTCGCCCTTGTTATCGCTCATTATGGCAAAGCTGAAGACCGCCTCTCTGTCGAGATCCTGGATCGTCTCAAAGGCCGATGCAGCCACCGATGAGAAGCCAAGGAGACACAGTGCAACGACGGCTGCGAGAGCAATCGGCTTCATAGCCCCTTGGGGCCCAAGTAGCACAAAAATGTTCACCCAACTTAGCTATGACGTGGCATCTGCAGCCGCCTCACTCTGACAGACCTCTCGAATGGAGCTAAGCCCAGGGCTGACAGGAGGATGCGGACGAATCGCGGACTCGTATTTAGGTTGGTTATCTGCAGCCATCTCGACCATGTCCTCCCTAAACGGTAGTGTTTGCCTCTCGCCTCTCGGCTACTCGGCTACGGCACCACCTCTGAGGAAGCTGCCTAAGCTGGGCGTCCTGTCAGTGGTTCATTGTCTTGGTCGAGGGCTGTGGGTCTTCAGCGCTAGGTAGACTGTGTGTTGTAGCAATGCTCCTAGCGTGGGTGGTTATGAGCGACTGGTCATGGCCTTTGCTATTGATCGCTTTTGAGCGGGTGGACTGGTCTTCTTGGCCAGTAGCAGTGTCAGCCCGATCAGCGTGGGGAAGGCTAGCAGCGGTGTCTCGGGCACTGCCCCGTTGGG
>CAYWSC010000489.1:0-1579 GCA_964460695.1 Hadarchaeota archaeon (SeqCode) | reverse complement strand
ACCGTCACCACCCGCGTCTCGATGACCTCGCCGGCCCCGTTCAGGGTGATGCACACGAAATATTCCTGCTTGCGCCGGATGTACGGCTGCACATAGGGGAGGATGTCCTGGGGTTTCCGGATTTTTGGGCGCTCCCCCAAGAGATAGCGGCGGGCGAGCTCGAAGGCGGCCACGATTTGACACGCCTTCGCCTTCCCGATCCCGGGCACGCTCATGAAATCTTCCACCCGCCAGCGGGGGAGGGATCGCCCGGCCTTCTCCAAAAGCCTGCGGGCGAGCTCCACCGCGCTTCGTCCCTCCACGCCGGTTCGCAGGAGCACGGCCAAGAGCTCGGCGTCGGACAAGGCCTCCGGTCCCCTTTCCACCAGCTTCTCCCGGGGACGTGCGAACTCCGGCAGATCCTTGATCCGCTTCCGGGGCATCGCTCACTCCAACGCCCACTGGGCCGAGAGCACTTCCGCCTGCTCCAACACGGTCTTGGTGGCCTTCTCCTGCTTGTCGGGGGGATAGCCGTACCGGCGCAGGATGCGTTTCACCAAAACGCGCAGGTGCGCCCGCACGTTCTCCCGCTCGGTCCAGTCGATGGTCACGTTGCGGCGCACCACCTCCACCAGCTCGCGGGCGATATCGCGCAGGGTCTCATCGCCCAGGACCTGGACGGCGCTCTCGTTCTCGGCCAGGGCGTCGTAGAAAGCTAGCTCCTCCTCGGAAAGGCCCAACTCCTCCCCGCGCCGATCGGCCGCGCGCATCTCGCGGGCCAATTGGATCAACTCCTCGATCACCTGGGCGGCCTCGATGGTACGGTTCTGGTAGCGGCGGATGGCCCGCTCCAAGAGCTCCGCGAAGGAACGCGCTTGCACCACGTTCCTCCGTCGGCGGGCCTTGATCTCGCCCTCGAGGAGCCGTTTGAGCACCTCCACGGCCAGGTTCCGCTGGGGCATCTCACGCACCTCGGCGAGGAACTCCTCGGACAGGATGGAGATATCCGGCTTCTCCAGCCCGGCCACGCTGAAGATGTCCACCACCCCCTCGGGGGCGATGGCCCGCTCCACGATCTGCCGCACCGCGTGATCCAGCTCCTCCTGGGTACGCTCCGTTTTGGGCGTGCGCTTTACCAGCGCGGCCTTCACGGCCTGGAAGAACGCCACGTCGTCCCGGATGCGCATCGCCTCCTCGTGGGGCACGGCCAACGCGAACGCCTTGGAGAGTTCCGTCACGGCCTGCCGGAGCCGCTGTTCCCCGTTCTCCAGGCCTAGGATGTGGTTCAGCGCCTCTTTAATCACCTGTAGTCGTTCGGCGGGGTCGGCCTGTTTCCACCGGGACCAGTCGAACCCGTGGAACAGGCCACAGCAGATCTCGTACTTCTCCAGCATCACCGCCACCGCCTCTTCCTTGTCGATGGCCGTGCGCCCCTTGCCGCCGCTTTCGGTGTAGGTATGCAGGGCCCGCTTGAGCTCGGAGGCGAGGCCGATGTAGTCCACCACCAAGCCCCCGGGTTTGTCGCGGAACACGCGGTTCACCCGGGCGATGGCCTGCATGAGCGTGTGGCCGCGCATGGGCTTGTCGATGTACATGGTGT
>CAYWSC010000488.1:0-1590 GCA_964460695.1 Hadarchaeota archaeon (SeqCode) | reverse complement strand
CATATATGGAGACCTCGCATGGGTCAGGCCCTATGTAGAGGCCCGCAGACCCCTTTCCCTTTGCGCTGCCGAAGGGGGTCTCGACCTTTGAGACGACGAACCCCTCGGGCATCTGGAGCTGTATCGACTGCTCGGTGGCGTTGGCGTCCAATCCGAGCGTCTTGACCTTGACTACGGCTCCTCCTCTTATCTCCGAACCCCCCTTGACGGAGAACTTGAGGCGTAGGTCCAACAGCTCGCCGACCTTCATCTCGGGCAGCGGAATCACGAGCAGGGTTGAGTCCTCAAGGTATTGAGGTTCAGGCTGGACCACGCTCTTTCCCACGACAAGCGTGGGGCTCTGGGACAGATCGCTGCGGGGATAGGGTATCGTGATCTGGACCGAGGAGAGGTTGGGGTCCAAGGCCAGGACCTGGAGCCTGCAGTCGAAGGATGTCTGCTGGGGGGAGGTGTCGATGGTGTAGCGGACGGACTCGTAGCTGTGGGATGCCCCGGCTGCCAGGGGGATGATCGCTAGGAGGAGTGCTACCAGAAGAAAGGGTCCTCTCATCGTTCTTGTTTGTCTGGACGCCTCAAGAAAAATGTCACGAGTTTCGGGGAGATCTAGCCCGTCCTTCTGCGGTCGTAGAGCTTCTTGCCGCACTTCTTGCAGACGAACTCGAACTCGTCGTTCTCCTTGGTCATCTCGGTCTCTATCTTGCAGTCCGGGCATATAGGGGTTAGCATGTGCGGTATCCCGTCCTCTATCTTGTACCTCAGCCCGCACTCCGAGACTAACTCCTCTCCCTCCAGCCTTATATCGGACTTGCAGAAGGGGCAGGCCAGTATCTCCAAGAGCTCCTTGCTGATTATCTCCTTCTCCTCACCCATCTGATCACTCTCCAACCACCTGGACCATGAGCCTCCGGGTGGTGGGCTTCCTCCCGAAGTCGACGAAGAGGACCTGCTGCCATGCACCCAGCTGAAGGTTGCCGTTGCTGAAGGGTATCGAGACGCTCGGACCGATCAGCGCCGCCCTCAGGTGGGAGTGGGCGTCGTCGTCGATGGTGTCGTGGACGTATCCGTCTCCCCTTGGAACGATCCTCCCAACCACCTTCTTGAGGTCTTGGATTAGGCCGTGCTCGTACTCCATCACTACGATTCCACAGGACTCCTCGCTTGTGAAGACGGTCGCCGTCCCTGCCAGGATGCCTGACTCGTCGATCGTCGAGCCGACGTAGTCGGTGACGTCCAGTACGTCTATCTCTCCCTTGGTCGCGAAGACGTATTCCTTGGAGTACACAGGCATGGTCCAGGCCGGATCTTTACGGAGAGATCGGCTAAAAACTTTGCCCCCTGCAGGCTTCTCGAGGCGGCGTGGGCTAGGAGGGCTGGGCCTTCCTCACCATCAGTATGGCGTCCTCGCCATCGCTGTAGTAGCCTGGGAGGATCCTCTCCTCCTCGAAGCCGAAGCTCTTGTAGATCTTTATGGCCAGGTGGTTCGTAACCCGGACCTCAAGCCTTATCTCCTCGGCGTCGTTCTCCTCGAGGACCTGGATGGTCTCGCGGAGAAGCTGCTTCCCTATCCCCCTCCTTCTGAAGGGCGGGTCC
>CAYWSC010000487.1:0-1594 GCA_964460695.1 Hadarchaeota archaeon (SeqCode) | reverse complement strand
TGGGGTTCATAACGCTGGTGGCCTGGCTCAACTTGGGTAGGGAGGCCGCCTACGCTCTCGAGAGGAGCGTCACCGTCATGGTGATAACATGCCCCCACGCCCTTGGGCTCGCCGTTCCCCTCGTCGTGGCCGTCGTAACAGCGATAAGCGCGGCTAAGGGTCTGCTGATAAGGGATAGGACGGCCTTTGAGGAGGCCAGGAACCTCGACGCAGTGGTCTTTGACAAGACAGGGACACTCACCGAGGGGCGCTTCGGGGTCGAGGAGGTTCAGGCGTGGAACGGATTTGACGAGCGAGAAGTTCTTCGCCTTGCCGCGGCCATTGAGAGCCGCTCAGAGCATCCCATAGCCCAGGGAATCCTGAGGAAAGCTGCCGACGAGAAGATCGACATACCTGGAGCCGATGGCTTTCAAGCCATCAGGGGCCAAGGCGCCACCGCAAAAGTGGAGGGGTCCAAGGTCTCGGTAGTCGGCATCAACTACCTACGGGCAAGCGGCCTCGACCCCCCGGACGGCGGAGAACTCTCGAAGGGCGGACGGACCACCGTCTACGTTTTGAAGGATGAGAAGGTTATCGGTGCCCTCGCGCTGGGAGACGTCGTAAGAGAGGAGTCGCAGGAGGCGGTGCAGAGGCTGAAGCAGATGGGCATCCGCTGCATGATGCTGACGGGCGACAACTCAGAGGTCGCCAAGTCGGTGGCGGAGCGGCTGGGCCTTGACGAGTTCTTCGCGGAGGTTCTCCCTGACAAGAAGGCAGAGAAGATATCCGAGATCAGGCGAAGAGGCCTGCGGGTGGCCATGGTGGGCGACGGCATCAATGATGCACCAGCCCTTGCAAGTGCCGACGTCGGCATCGCCATCGGCGCGGGGACGGACGTGGCCATAGAGACAGCAGATGTCGTCCTTGTCAGAAACGACCCGAGAGACGTCGTCAACCTGCTTTCGCTCTCCCGCGTCTTCCGGAAGAAGATGGTCGAGAACCTTTTGTGGGCCACAGGTTACAACGTGGTGGCGATACCCTTGGCGGCCGGCGTCCTCGTGGGATCAGGAATCATCCTGACCCCAGCCGTCGGAGCCGTGCTGATGTCGATAAGCACAGTTATTGTAGCCATAAACTCCCGCCTGGTCCACGCCTGGGCGGACCGGTATTGACTCTTCCCATACCGACCAAGACACCAAATGTCGCTCCGGCTCGAAACCAGCTACATTTTATAAGGTGAATATTAACAGTGTGAGCAGGTGAACTGTTGTTGAGAAACGTTGTCTCCCCTGTGAAGGCGTCTCTGCTACTCCTGTCCCTGGCCCTGCCTGCCTCCTCCGTGTATGCCCACGAGGCCGAAGAGCACTGCATGGGGGCCGGGGTGTGGGGCGGAATGTGGAGTCCGGCCCTGTTGATATGGCTTCCAGCCCTACTGCTCCTCTCCCTGGTAGTCATCGGCTCTGTGTTCTTCTATCTTGGGCGCTCCTCCAACAAGTAGACTCTAGGCATAGAGGCCGGATCGGCCAGAATGACCTAGCCTGTCCAAGCACACGGATCCTGAGAATAATTTTAAGCATAAGCCCGCTTGCCGTGTTGCACTGCGGGTGAGTCCGAT
>CAYWSC010000486.1:0-1612 GCA_964460695.1 Hadarchaeota archaeon (SeqCode) | reverse complement strand
CCCTCGTCGACCACTAGGACCTCGTCCCGGCCATCCCCGTCAATATCGGCGAGAACAGGAACGGAGTTGCATCTGCCCTTGAGCTCGGCCTCCCAAAGCTTGTTTCCGTCTCGATCAAACGCAATGGCCCACGACTTCACCGTTCCAGACGCACATGCCACTACGTCGGGTCTTGAGTCACCGTCTAGATCGCCAACAGCCAGGCCGACTCCGACCGATCCCTTGAGGGGCACAGCCCACCTTTCGGCGCCGTCAAACTGGATGCAATGCAGGACGGGCGGCGTGGACGCCTCGATGACCAGGATCTCGTCTCTCCGGTTGAAATCCAGGTCCGCAACGTGCGGTGCAGCGGCCCAGCCACTTGGGGAAGAGACGTTCCACTCGAACATGAGGTTCTGTCCCTGCGCGCCGGATGTGCTGACGGAGAGGAGGACCAGACCCGCAATGATGCCGAGGAGGCGTCGAACCATCGATTCAACCTGCCCCGTCCTCTTAATTTCGAATACGTACTCGAGACGCGTTGTCTTTGCGAAAATCCCTAGGAAGCCGGTTTTTCCACCACCCACGGATCAAGCAGCACCTTCATAACACCGGGGCCGAGGGATTTCGGGCTGTTGATTGCGGCGGGAAGGGTTGAGAATGGCACGACGTGGCTAACGAGATCCCCAAACATTGGGTTTTCCGAGAGAATCCTGAGGGCTTCCTTGAAGTGGGCGGGCGTCGATCCGGATGTTCCATGAACCGTCAGCTCTCTGTAGTGCACCCTGTTTAGATCGAAGGGGAAGGGCTGGTCTAGTCCCCCGAAAAGGTTTATGACCGAGCCCTCAGAGGCTATTTCGAAGGCCGCCTCGTAGGCGTCGGGACTCGAACACGCGACGATCACGATGTCCGTTGGCGGCACGTCCTCCGCTGTTTCGAAGGACTTGGTCGCTCCGTGCTGCTCGGCAAACCGCCTCCTGAACCCATCCGGCTCGACTACGTATGTCCTGTCCGCAATCCGGCCGGAGAGGAGGACGAACATCTGGCCCATCGGCCCTGCGCCTATCACCGTGACCGTTGATCCTCTCGAAACCCTGCTGAGGCCCAGCCCATTGATGACGCATGAAAGCGGCTCGGCCAGGGCCGCTGTTCTGTCGTCAAGCTCCTCTGGAATCTCTACCACGTTGCCCTGTGTCACCGCCCTTCTCGGAAGCGATAAGAATTGGGCGAAGCCGCCTGGAAGCTGGTACCCTATGACCGTAGGCCTGGAGCAGAGGTTCACCCTTCCTTTCTTGCAGCTATAGCAGGAGCCACAGCCTATCCTCGGGGCCACCCCCACCCTCTTTCCCCTCCAGGACGCCAGGTCTTGTGCTGCTGATACGACTGTGCCTACGACCTCGTGCCCCACAATCTTTTCGCTGCCTTTGCGAATCGTCAAGACTTGGCGCCTGTCGCTGCCGCAGACGCCACAGTAGGTCACCCTTAGTAGCAGCCCATCGCCCGCCGTCGGCCTCGGCAGCGTCCTGGTCTCTAGAATACCTGCACCAAGGGCAACAGCGGCCTTCATTTCGCCGGTCATTTCAGGCATCACCCCGCTAGGCTTTCTCCTCAACCACTAAGACTTGGTTCGCCT
>CAYWSC010000485.1:0-1613 GCA_964460695.1 Hadarchaeota archaeon (SeqCode) | reverse complement strand
TAGACAAGCTTGCGTCCCAGATCGTCGACAGGTTCCGTGAGATTGGGTACAGAAGAGTGTGTGTAGATCTGTCTCCCTATGGGCATGTGGGGCACCGCTAGCCTGGGAGACCCCGTTGAGGCCCTCCGCGGTTAGTAGATCCGAACGAAGCGTAGAATCGTCTAGTCGGTATTACTTGACGCCTCATCTCAGCTGCCTAGTGGTATGATCGTGGCCCTCTTGACTCCTACCGTTGTGGGCTGACATCTGAGATCGCTCTCCATGTGGCCATAGGCTAATCGCCTAGAAGGCAGTCGGCCTAGGAGTCAAGCAGACACGCTTCCATCGTTCCTCTGGCTCTTTTCCTGTCGATGGGTCAAAGCCAACTCACAAATGCTTCGTCGTCTCCCCTCCGGCTCGGCGTGCTAAAGCAAGATGCCTGGGTTCTGATCAAGTCCCTTTTCTCGACAAGCTTCCTTCCCCTCCGGTGTGTGCATTTCTCGGTCCTGCGGGCATCCTTACCCCTTGCTTGTCTGTACTCGAAGTGGGTGAAGGCCTTGTCCGTCTTGTGGGCTCTGAGCCGTTTCCTGATGCTCCTGCAGCTCATACCGGTGTAGACTGGATCCACGGTTCGGCAATGCGGTTCTCCGAGTGGTCCAGTTCTTGTCCTCGACTGCCAAAGACTGCCGGTGCTCGTGATAGACGGGGACATTCGGGCACCGTCCGTACGGGACTATTGCGGGACCTACTTTGAGGATGCGGCAAGAGGCCGAGACTACATTGGACAACCGGGTAACGTTCAGCGAGACGCTACAGCGAATCAATGTCGCAGGCTACCCCATGATGTGAGCCTCTCTCCTCTTCCTACTGCTGGTGATCGAGGTTGAACCCTACATGGAAGGTTCACTCAGCCAAGAAGATCTGGACCGAGTCAAGGAGAACGGTGCCCCCGCTATCGGCCGATGAATGATTGAGAGACAAGAAACGTCAGTCATATCGTTCCCCGGCCGTATCCTGGCTGGGCTCACATATTCCTCGGCCCTTCTGGCGGGTCTCTGCATCTTGCCCCTGTATCTCCCCACAGTCCTTGGGCTGAATCCCTACGCCAGCGCTTCGGTGGCATCCGTGAGGCTGCGATGCATGGAGTTGACACCGATCCACGCCGCCGTCATATCCATATCGCTGGTGCTATTGAGGTAGCGTCAGCTACTTCCAAACGGTTGATTTGCGAAGCAGAAAGAAGGCTGGGATCCATGCATGGGTCGGTCGTCAACTCGTGGATCCCTCTAAGACGGTCTAGGGTTCTCTAAAGGCAGTCATGAATATATGTCGAACCTAAAGGTATGGTCCGCCCTCCAGGTCCAGGGAGGGGTATCATTCAGGGCGGACAGGAGCCGTACTATGAGGCCCACGTTCCCCACCTCAATTGGCCCCAGCGTGGCCCACATCCATGCTCCATACGCACTTGGCCACACCTTCTTGAACTCGGATGCATCGTAGTTGGCACAAAGCCAGATGTAGTCATAGCCAGTCCCTCCTCCAAAGCTAGATCCGTGCCACCAAGTATCGGGGGTCACCAACGGGCTGGGGAAACCCATCCCGAACTAGTACACTCCAACTTGTCGGCAGGCCAT
>CAYWSC010000484.1:0-1620 GCA_964460695.1 Hadarchaeota archaeon (SeqCode) | reverse complement strand
CAAAGCTGCTCGCCCCTATCCTCCCGCACGTCACGGAGGAGGTCTACCAAAACCTGTACCGGGATGTAGACGGAGCAAAGAGCGTCCACCTCTCGGCTTTCCCCGCCGCACCGGATGAGGATCCCGAGGCCGATAGGATTGGGGAGCTTGCCAAGGAGGTCACCTCGGCGATTCGGAGGTGGAAGTCGGGAAGGGGCTTGGCGCTCAACAGCCCGCTCAAATCTGTGCAGGTGATAACGAGAGAGGACGGGCTGGCCTCCGTTGCTGAAGACATGAGATCCACCGTCTCGGCGGAGGAATTCTCCGTTGTCAGGGAGGATCCCACGCTCCAGGAGAGGGCAGTCTCCGTGTCGCCGGTGTACTCCAAGATAGGCCCAAGGTTCAGGGAGAGGTCGAGGGAGATCGTCCAACTTCTTTCACGTGCAGACCCCGGTGAGGTTGCAGCGGCGCTTAAGGCTGGAGGCTGGACGGCGGGGCTGTCTGATGGAACCCGGGTGACCCTTACGGCGGATGAAGTCCAGGTTCAAACGGGATGGACTTCCCATGGCCAGGCGGTCGAGATAGTCCACGCCGACGGAGCCACAGTGGTCATAACGCCTAGTTAGAGGCACCTACAAACATTTTCTATTCTTCATCCCAGCTCTTTTCCCTAGCCCTGGTGGGATGAAGTTGACCTATCTGGTCCTCTCCTTTGACACCGAGGACTTCGAGTCGGATACAGACGATGCGATACTGTTCTGGGCCAACACCCTCCGAAAGTATGGCCTGAAGGGGTGCTTCTGTATCGTCGGCGAGAAGGCCCGAACCCTGATAAGGAGGGGTCGTCGAGACATCGTCGAGGCGCTCTCAAGCCATGAGATCGACTACCACTCCAACTACCACTCGGTCCACCCCACCCACGTCGAGGTCCTAGAGGGGTGCGGATGGAACGACGGGGTGGAGAAGATCCTCAGCATGGAGGCAAGCGGCCTGCTGGACGTTGAGACCATCTTCAACAGTCGCCCCGTAGCCTACTGCAAGCCGGGCTCCAGCTGGGGACCACAGTCTGCATGGGCCATGAGGGTGCTGGGCATGCCGGTGTTCTGCGACGCCCCCTTCGAATTCTCGATGGGAAAGCCAATGTGGTACTGTGGACAACTCCTCATAAGGTATCACATGTCCTTCGATGAGTTCTTCGACAGCAAGAACAGAACGGACGAGATGATCCAGAAGCTCAACAGCCTCTGCAGCGAGGTGCAAGATGGATGCATAGTCGTCTACACCCATCCCTGCAGGCTCCTCACCACGAGGTGGACGGACAACTTCCGCCACGGAAAGAACACGCCGCGGGAGAGGTGGGAGGAGGCACCGAGGAGGAGCCGGGGGCAGGTCGAATCCCTCAAACGCGACTTTGAGGCGTTCATCTCCCACATCGCATCGAGGAGGGACATCAAGGTCATAACCTACTCCGAGCTGTACGAGATGTACAGGGAGGATCCTCTGTGGCTGAGCCCCGAGCAGCTTGTCGGGATAGCCGAGGCCTCGTCCAGAGAGGTGAACTACCAGACGATAGGTGCGACGAGCCTCTCGCCGGCAGAGATATTGTGGGCCATCGCCGAGGCGCTGGTGAGGATCGACAGG
>CAYWSC010000483.1:0-1621 GCA_964460695.1 Hadarchaeota archaeon (SeqCode) | reverse complement strand
GGCGACCAGGGCATAGGAGCATGCCGCCTCAGGCTTGTCCCTGGGGATTAGCCTCGCCTTCCCCATCCTGCCCACGGTCTGGCCTGGCTCGACCACTATATACCCGACCGGGATCACCTCGATCCCCAGGCTCTTGATCAGCCGGGCCGTCTCGGCGTGGGCCCCCGTGATGAAGTAGGGGTCCTTGGAGTTGAGGAGGCTGATGTAGAAGATCGCGTCGGCCTTCCCGGTGAGGCCTGTGGGCCCTCCGGGGAAGAGTATAGTCGGAATGGCGCACCTCTTCTTTATCTCCACAACGGTTCTCTCGACGACGGTGGGGTCGTCAGCCGTGGATCCGCCTATCATTATCCCGTCTGTGCCTGCCTGCTGGACCCTGTAGGCCATCTCGCCTGCGACCCTCGGCTCCTGCTCGTCGGGGTCGATCAAGGTGAGGTGGGCCTTTCCGCGGCTTATGACATCGACCAGGCTCTGGTAGACGCTCATTTCCTCTCAGGCCTAGCCTACGGCGGCACCTTCTTTTAAGACTTCCCTGGGAAGGTTTTTAAAATGCGGTAGAGGGTGTCCCTCTGCGCCGCCCTCCTGTCTAGACCCCTGATGAGGCCTACCATCTCTTCGGGTCGGAGAGAGGTCGGGGTCGTGGCGCCGGCCGAGTGGGAGATATTCTCCTCCATCAGGGTTCCTCCAAGGTCGTTCGCGCCGCACACAAGCCCAACCTGGGCGAGCTTTACCCCCATCTTGACCCACGAGACCTGGATGTTCGGAACAACCCCTCCCAGCACCAACCTGGATGCCGCTATCATCTTCAGATCCTCCACCCCGCTGGTCGCGCCTTTCACGTGCCCCCTTCGATGGGGATCGATGAAGGGGAGGGGTATGAACTCGGTGAAGCCCCCCGTCTCCTCCTGTATGCGGCGTATGCGGAGCAGGTGGGCCGCCCTCTGCTCGACGGTCTCGACGGTCCCGTACATGATGGTGGCTGTGGACGGGATTCCGAGGCGGTGGGCAGTCTTGACGATCTCCTCCCACCTATCCGAGGAGAGCTTCCTCGGACAGATGGCGCGACGCACCTCATCCACCAGGATCTCGGCGGCGGTGCCGGGCATGCTCCCCAGTCCAGCCTCTCTGAGTATTTGGAGAACCTCCTCGGGAGAGAGCCCCTCCTTTTTCGCGACGCTCTCTATCTCCATGGGTGAGAATCCGTGGACATGGACACCTGGCATCTCGTCCCTGATGGCGGCGAGGAGGTCGAGGTAGTAGTCCAGCCCTATGGAGGGGTTTATCCCTCCCTGGATGCACACCTCGGTCGCACCGGCCTTTCTTGCCTCTGCCACCTTTCTCCTCACCTGCTCCATGGATAGGAGGTAGCCGCCGGGATCGCCGGGCCTCTTGGAGAAGGCGCAGAAGGAGCAGCCGCATGTACAGATGTTGGTGAAGTTTATGTTGCGGTTGACGACGAAGGTGACGGTGTCTCCGACCTGCCGCCTCCTCACGACGTCGGCGACGGAGAAGAGGATGGGGATCTCCCCGTCGGACGCATCCAGGAGGGATGCGGCCTGCTCGAGGCTGAGCCTGCCTCCCTCTAGGGCACGCTGAACCGCTTCGGTGAAGACGGAGCCTAGAT
>CAYWSC010000482.1:0-1628 GCA_964460695.1 Hadarchaeota archaeon (SeqCode) | reverse complement strand
GAAGATCATAGACCGCCTTGAGAAAGGCGGCATAGTTACAAACTACATCGCCGTTCCTGCCCTCGACAAGATCGGGTTCAAGATAATTAGTGTTCTGCTCTTCAGGTGGGACCACTCGAAGAGCGACACCAAGGAGCTTGACGAGTTCCTTAGGAGCGAGAAGGGCATAATCTTCGCCAGCCCAGTTCAAGGCGGCGGCTACACCCACATGGTGGTTTCCGCCCACCCCGACTTTGAGCAGATGGCAGGGTTTGTCGAGGAGTTTAGGAAGAGGTGGGACCGCTACCTTCGCGAGGACTGCCTCCTGTTGATGTCCCCCAATAGGTCGACAAGGAGGCTTAACTTCGAGGTCTTCTAGACCCAGCTCCCAGAAACTATACCAGTCCGGCCTCTCTAAGCCTTTCTAGCAGGCCGTCCACCACGGCCCTAGCCTCAGACGCATCCCTCAGCCCCGCGACAACCAGCTTGCCAGTTCCGAAGATCAGAACAGAGACCGTGGAGTCGTAGGGCTTGTAGACCAGTCCGGGAAACTGCTCCGGCTCGTACTCGACATTCTCGATGTTGAGCGCGATCTCGTCCAGATTCATAACTATGCCGAGGTCGACGGTGGCAACGACATTTGTAACGGTGATCTTCGGGTCCTTCTTGATCTCTATGCCAAGGTCGCGCAGCTGCTTGACCAGCTTGGCCACCCCGGCCTCTATCTTGCTAATGTGGTCTGCCCCCGTGCAGTTCATCTTCCCGTTCCGGAAGACTAGAAACGAGATCTTTGGCTCCTTGAACTTCACTATCAGGGCGGGGAATCGATCTGGGTCGTACTCGCTGTCGGGAAGCTCAAAGGCCAGCCGCTCCAAATCAAGCTCGGTTTTCAGGTCCACGAAGGCGACGATGTTTTGAACCTCAATTCTTGGCTTCTCCAATCCCAACGCTCCCTCTTATTCTTATGGTCCATTTTTAACGGGGCTTACATATAACTATATTCGTTAAAAAAGGATTCTGGGGCGGTTTGTTGAACTGGGAAGAGGAGATACCGAGGAGGAAGAGGGACCCCTTGAAGAGCTTTAGGGATCCAAGAGCCGAAGCCGAGGAGCACTACAAGCAAACCGTGCGAAAGGAGGAGGAGAACCTCCGGTTTCGGCTCGGACTCGACGTGGAGAGGGGCAAGAAGAAGCAGCAACGGCGCTAGGGTTTGTGACCGAACCCGAGATACCAATCCCTGCAGGCATAGCATCTGCTTTCCAGATCTGACTTCCTCGGCGCAAGGTCCTCTTAGGGACGTCAGTTCGCTCAGGCAATTCGGAGAAGAGGCTGTATACGGGCGGATGATGACCCAGTGCGACAAGGACAGCGTTGCTAGGTAACAGATTTCAGGTTCTCGTGACGCAAGCTATGTATGAAAAAGCTTCGGGTCGCCCTTGGCTCGGATGACGGGAAGTCAATCCTGCCCGACCACATGGGACAGGCAAAGGACTTCTACGTGTTCGACATCTCAGAAGACGGGAGCAGCGTGCTCGTCGACGTGAGGAAAAACACATCCCCCAAGGAGAGCAGACACGGACTCGACGAGAAGAGAGTTTCAGTCATGGAGATACTCGAGGACTGCGACGTTTTCTTGGCCAGCCGAATGA
>CAYWSC010000481.1:0-1631 GCA_964460695.1 Hadarchaeota archaeon (SeqCode) | reverse complement strand
TCCAAAGGATGGTCACAACGGATTCGCCCCTGAACGCTCCGCACTCTTCGCGGCAGAGAGGGTCAGCCTCCAAACCCCGGATAGGCAGGGCCAGATCAATGCGCGGAAGGGAACCAAAGCCTGACAGCTGGCGCTTGATGCCAACCGTTTTTGAGAGGAACGCGCTGGCAGTTCCCTTGTCCTTCTCCCTTTTGGTTTCTCTGTTCATAGTTTCGGCGCCGTCCTCCAAGATAGAGAACAGACCAGAACTCTGTAAACGAGAAGGAGGCCATAGAATGGCCGAGATAGGCTCACTTTACCGTTCATTATCTCAGTGGGCAGAGAAACACAGCGCTGGCGGAAAACGTGCAGAGACAAGGGATATCCCGGACACAGGTGGCGAAGATCCTCAAAGTATCCCGCACGTCTCTGTTCATCTGGTGACTGTTCTCTCGACGAACTCGAGCAGAGCGATCTGGGCTGCGGGCTCTGACAAATGGATTTCTCCTACGGGCTCCGCCTGCGAGCGGCGGAGAGCACACTTGGAGCCATCGCTGACAGCGACACGGTTGCAGCTACAATCAGAAGACACGCCACAACCGAACAGGAGTCGCCTAGAGGTTTCCCCCTGACCTGGATCTGCCTGCTAAGCATGCCGCTGGGCAACGGAGCCCCTCGCACCTGAAGAAGCGCCGTGATCACATGGCTCCACGGCTCCGCGATCCACGGCACGGATACGTCGACGAAGCCATTAGCCGGAACGTCTATTGAGGACGAGTTTCCGATCCTCTTCTCTTGATCCTGCATGAAGACGACCACAACATCTGCCACGTCTCTCGAGGAGTTGTTGGTGATCCTTGCCGTTATGGTGACTGTTTCCCCTTCAACCGGATGCAGATCTGAAAAGCTGATCGACGTCACGTTGAGAGGTAGTTGGAATGGCTGCACCTGCGTAGAGGGTTGTTGGAGAGAGGGCTGGACCAGCGAAAAAGCAAGAACCAAGGCGACGATCAATCTCTTCTCAGCCATCGGAAATCACCCTACGAACTCCTTGCGGCTTGCAATACCAAGGCCAATAACCAAAAGTACAACGGCGTACACGGTCATCACAGCTATTCCCAGGTAGAAGTCGGGCACGTAATACTCGACCGACCCTCCAGCGAATCTGAAACTCGGGCCTAGATTGAAAACGTTCGTGACGAGGTCTCCGTGGGTCGTCAAGATAAACCATGGATCGACATCGACGAAGGAAAGGACGCCCCCAAGCACTGGAAGGATCATTAGCAGGGAGAAAAAACCAAGCAGAGTGGAGGTGATGCTTCGCCTGAATGTGCTGCTCAAAAAGTAGATGACGCTTACTACGCTGGTAGAGTACAGGAGAGCTAGGAGAAATGACCTCACCAACGGCTCCGAGACACGGCTCAGACCATAGATATGCCCCAACTCCACGCAAGTCACCAAGTAGTAGATCCCCACCCCTATCCAGGTACCGAAGACGGCTGCCACGTACTTGCCCACGAAAATCGAGTTGCGCCTCTGTGGAGTCGGAAAGACGAGTAGACCAGTCTTGTTCTCGAACTCTCCTGAAACGGCATCTCCGGCAAAGAGTGCCCCGGAAATCGTTATCAGCAGGACGACGAAGCCGAGGTTTC
>CAYWSC010000480.1:0-1643 GCA_964460695.1 Hadarchaeota archaeon (SeqCode) | reverse complement strand
TCTGTCCCGAGGAGGACCATCTGCTACCGAAGGCTCCGCTTCGCGTACATCTACACCCCTCACCCCGGCGGGTGCCCGGATGCCTCGGGGAGGATGATCGACGGCGTCAGACCAGGGGAGATCCCAGCCCTGGACATCTTTTCATCGGTCTCTCCGCAGGGACAGAGAGGGATCGCCGTCCTCGGAGAGAAGTGCGGGAAAGGACGGCCAGCGCCCTTGAAGGTGCTTGAGTGCCTAGGGGAGGCACGCACAGGGGTGGTGTTGTACATACCCGATGGAGACGTCTGCAGCGTTCTATGGAGGGGGGTTGAGCTGCCCGTGCAGCGCGAGGGAGAAGGTGTGATCTTCTCGATACCCCGGCTCGACCCCTACGAGGCAGCCGAGGCTAATCCTATCCGGCGGCCAGAGTAGATGTCCGCCCGGGCCAAGGGGTTGGAGAGGGAAAATCTTTTTCCGCTGGGGCCTTGTGACTGATCCTGTTGAAGCTGGGGAAGAGGCATAGGTGTTCAGTGGTCTTGGGAGCAGCGGTCATCCTTTCGCTTGCACTGGGCGCCGTCGGCGCCGTCGATGCCTACGATGCCTGCGAGCCCTTCAACCTCCACCTTTCCTGGGAGGCGGACCCAGCGACGACCATGACGGTGAACTGGAAGACTGAGCAAATCTGTGACAGCGTCGTCCAGTTCGGCAAGACCACCTCCTACGACAGGATCGAGCGGGGGAAGCCGGGGATCTTCCACAGCGTGATGCTGGACGGCCTGGAGCCAAACACGACCTACCACTTCAGGTTCGGAGACGGGGAGAACTGGAGCTGGGACTACACCTTCAAGACCGCCCCTAGAGGCGGCGGATTCACCTTCCTCGTCATAGGGGACACCCTCGCCGACCTCGGCGATACCAAGTGGCCGACCCTGGCTCCGGTCTTCACACAGACAGAAGGCAGCTTCATCATCCATGTGGGCGACCTGGTCCTCACCGGCTCGAACGAGGAATCGTGGGACAAGTTCTTCCAGCTCGACGGCGAGCCGGTCTGGACTCTTCCCCTGATGCCCTGCCTGGGCAACCACGAGGAGAACGCCGAGATCTACTTCGAGCAGTTCGCCCTCCCAGACGCCGAGCAGTGGTACTCATTCGACTACTGCAACGCCCACTTCGTATCGCTGTCCACCGAGACCGATATCGACGGCGTACAGCTCAAATGGCTGATAGAAGATCTGGAAAACACCAACGCTACGTGGAAGATCGTCTACTTCCACAAGCCCGCCTACTGCTCCACCGGCGGCTGGGAGAACGTCAGGAAGAAGTGGTGCCCCGTCTTCGACAGGTACCACGTGGACCTCGTCTTCAGCGGACACATACACGTCTACGAGCGAACCAAGCCGATCAGAAATGGCTCCGTCATGCCGACCCCGGAGCAGGGAACAACGTACATAATCACGGGGGGAGGAGGGGCACACCTAGGCTCTGTGTACAAGCAGAAGTGGATAGAAAAAGAGGGCAGCTTCTACCACTTTCTCAGGCTCTCCATAAACGGCAGCAGCCTCCACGGCGAGACGATACTTGCCAACGGAACGGTCGTCGACACCTTCGACATCACGAAGCGACCCACCCCCGACCTAGTTATAAGGGAAGTCACATATTCACCC
>CAYWSC010000479.1:0-1651 GCA_964460695.1 Hadarchaeota archaeon (SeqCode) | reverse complement strand
AAGCGAGCAGCTCACCTCAGGGCTATTGATCTTCTCGCTGTGCTTTTCTGCATACGCCTTCGGGGCGAACGACGTAGGGAACGCGACAGGCGTCTTCCTAACCGTGATAAAGCAGGTCGGCCAGGTTCCGAGGAGCCTAGTACTTCTAGGCCTAGCCATCCTTGGGAGCGTGGGGATAGCGGTGGGGGCGTTCACCTGGGGCTATAGGGTGATAAACACCGTTGGGTTCAGGATAACCAGGCTCGACCCGGTTATGGGAGGGGCGGCTGAGCTCAGCAACGCCCTCTCGGTGTACCTCTTTACGACCATACCTTACATGGTGCTTGGGTGGGGAATGCCCATATCGACGACCCTGGCGAGCGTGGGGTCGATCATAGGAGTAGGGGTGTCGAAGAGCCTCGACACCGTCTCGGGCGGAACCGTTTTAAGGATTGTAGGGGCATGGGTTCTCACCGTCCCATGTGCTGCGGGGATCTCGGCTGCGATCTACCTGCTGCTAAGCCCCTTCTTGGCGGTCTAGGAGGAATATGTGTGAGATCTGGAAGCTTGGGCGTCTGGCTCGGCAGGAGAAGGGAAAAAGAAGTGCTGGGGCAGTGCGGAAATCACCTGGCTAAGATAATCGAGACTGTTAGGCAGATGCGCGACGGGGTCACAGCCTATGAAAGAGGGGACCTCGACGCGGCCAGATCGTTCGCGGGAGCCGCCTCTCAGAGGGAGAAGGAGGCCGACGAGATCAAGAGGGCTATTCTCACCGATCTGGTGAAGGGGATGTTTCACCCCATAGACCGGGACGAGATACTCAGATTTGTACTCGAGGCGGACGGGATAGCCAGCAACGCCAAGGCAGCGGTGAGGAAGCTGACCATGATACCAAGGGAGGAGGTAAGTGACTCCCTCGCCAGCCAGCTCTCCGAGCTCGGGGACAAGCTGGTGGCGACAGTAGAGGCTATGAGAGACTCGTTTGACGCCCTGATCAAGGGATCCGAGGAGGTATTTGAGCTGACCCAGAAGGTGGAGACCTGCGAAGAGGAGATCGACGAGTTCAGGGCTGACCTGATCCAGAACCACTTCCTTCCCTGGTGCAGCAGGTCGCACAAAACCGGGTTCTGCATAATCCTCAAGGAGGCAATGGACAACATGGAGGAAGTTGCCGACCAGGCGGAGGACGTGGCAGACGTAATTAGGAGCATAGCTATCCTGTCTACGTAACGTCCTCAGCTATCAGTTTCAACCTGCACCCTGCTCGCGTGGACCGAGTACTTGTGCCCCATAGAGGTTATGGAGAACTTCTTGTACCACCCGAAGGGCACTATGAACGGGTTATCCCCCTGGAGCTCTTGAGCTATCATCGGTCCCATTTGGCCGGCGACGGACGCCGATCCCTTCTCTTCCCTCGAGACGAGGAAGGCAAAGGGGAACAGCACGATGGGCTTCCGCCCAATCTTGGACATGTACTTCCTGATCTCCCCCGCTGCTAGGCGCGCAGTTCCGCGTGGATCCGAGTCGTCGACCTTCTCGGTGCAGTAGAGGACGAGGAGGACCTCACCAAACCTTCGGGATCGATCCTGCTCGGATATCTCTTCGGCTATCGGCGTCTCGATCATAGCCTCGTACCAGAACGCTTCCGCGTGGATGAACAACAGTCTCGTCT
>CAYWSC010000478.1:0-1662 GCA_964460695.1 Hadarchaeota archaeon (SeqCode) | reverse complement strand
ACCTGCCGTCCGGCGACCAGGACAGGCTCTCCACGCGTCCGGTGTGTCCGCAAAGGGCGAGTGTATAGCTGCCGGTATACCCATCCCAGATCCTAATAGTCCCGTCGTACGACGCCGATGCGAGGTAGTTTGAGTCAGGGGACCATTTGACGCAGGAGATCTGGGCCCGGTGGAAGACGGTGAAGAGGAGGCTTCCCGAGGTGTCGACTACGCGTACGGCGCCAAAGAGATCTCCGACGGCCAGCCTGGTCCCATCGGGGGACCAGTCTAGGCACGTAATGTGAGATCTCTCCGCAAAGCCATGGATCTTGATCATCTCGGATTCACCCGCAGCCACATGGTATATCCCTATCTCTCTTCCGGCTGGATAGGCCAACTCTGCGGAGTCAGGGCGCCACGATAGGTCGACCACGGGAGAGGAGTGGGCCTGCAGCTCCAGCAACCCTCTGCAGGTGGATTGCCACAGATAGAGTCTGTTTCCAGAGGAGACTGCTAGGCGCCTACCGTCAGGTGACCAGTCCACAGATGTCAAGTTTGGGCCAACCCTGAAGATGTCAACCTTGACGATCTCGCCGAAGCGAGCAATCCGGCTGTTGGACAAGTCCCACAGCCTCACGTACCCGTCGCTCGAACAGGCAGCCAGAACCAGTCCATCTGGTGACCAGGAGATGTCAGACAGCTCATATCCCTCGGCAAGGGACTCACGCCACGGCGACTGGGTGCTCCACCTCCAGAGGACCCATCCCTTTGTCTTGCCCGTCCCCGACAAGATGGCTGTCCCGGTCGCCGACTCCGGGTCGGCCCACCGAAGGTTCTCCACACAACCTATGCTCCTCATGGAACCGACGGCGTCAAGACCGGGGTATCTCCAGACCCTTGCTGTACCGTCAACATGGCTCGTTGCGATCAACGAACCGTTTGGAGACCAGGCAAGGCTCACAGGATCCCCTAGGTTCTTCATATGGAGAGGCTGGCCATACTTGTCCCATGTGGCAAGGTAGCCGTCTCCACCCACCGTGGCCAGGATGTCCGCCTGGGGCGACCATCTAAGGTCGAGGACTCCGGCTCCGTGCGCTCTCCATAACATCTTTAGCTTTCCCTGACTGGTCCATACCGCGACCAAGCCGGAATCGTATCCGACTGCCAGTTCGCCCCCGGTTGGTGCCCAGTCGAGGCAGGAGACGCCGCCGCTTCCAGGAATGCTCCTTGAGAAG
This sequence comes from Hadarchaeota archaeon (SeqCode), assembly GCA_964460695.1. Taxonomy (GTDB): domain Archaea; phylum CAYQAE01; class CAYQAE01; order CAYVLA01; family CAYVLA01; genus CAYWSC01. Next base: position 448 of record CAYWSC010000478.1, on the reverse strand, counting down.
TCCTCTCGGGCAAGCTCAGTCCCCGATATGCATCTCACCGTTCCGTTTCCAAGTCCGATGGCGAGCTGGCCGCTCGGGCTGTATCTGATCCTTCTTATCGGTGAAGACTCGGTCCGCCAGACCTGGGAGGCCGCTTGGGGAGAGGTGTCCCAGATGATCACAGATCCGTCGGTAGATGCGGTTGCTAGGCCGGAGGCGTCTGGTAGCCACGAGATGGGAGAGGTCAGGACGAGCGGGTGGGGAAGAGGTCCGAGGGACAAGACTGGTTCAAGGCTGGTCGCGTCGTATGTCCGGACCCAGCCGCAGAGATCCAGGGCCACTAGCTTGCCGTCGGGGGAAAACGAGGGGTGACGCGCTCCGGTCCACACCGGCGCCTCGGCTATGATTCTGTGCTGGGATAGGTCGAAGACGTGAAGCTTCGCCTCCCAAGTTCCAGGGTTGAAGGACA
>CAYWSC010000477.1:0-1662 GCA_964460695.1 Hadarchaeota archaeon (SeqCode) | reverse complement strand
CGTTATCTCGGAGGACTGCTTCGATCACTACAGTAGGCCTGAGAGCGTGGTAGCCGAGGTTCACTCGATCCTCCGCGAGGGAGGGGTCTTCTTGGTCAGGTTTGACACCTACTACAACTGGGGTGGGTCCCACCTTTACAACTTCATAAGGATTCCCTGGGTCCATCTCTTCTTCTCTGACGAGACCCTCATAGAGGCTACTAGGCTCATAGCCCGCCAGTTGAGTGGAAAGAGGGCGGGGGAGAAGAGGAGGGAGACGTACGAGGAGCAGGCCGAGAGGGAGATCTACCAGTTCAAGCACTTCGTCAACAGGATCACGCTGAAGAGGTGGAGGAAGATGATTCGTGACGGGCGGTGGAGAATCCTCTGGGAGGACACCCAGGCCCTTGGCCGTAGGATTCCGCTTCTAAGGCTTCCCCTCCTAGAGGAGTTGTACAACAGCCTCTTCTACGTCCTGGAGAAGAAGGCCGCCTAGATTCCGGATGAACGTTTCTCCATCAGCAGGCCGACGTCAAACTCGGCGGCGAGAACCGGGACGGGGATTTCAAAGTTCTCGAGGATCTCCGGATGGATCTCGCCGAACCAGCCCAGAGTTCCTTCCGTCCCTACAACCTTTGCCCCGCGCCCCGGTATGAAGACGGGGTCCTCGTCGGTCGGCTCGAATGAGTAGGCGACGTCCAGGAGGCCCAGGAGCGAGACTACCACGGCCTTGATGTTCGTGAGGTTCACCCTAGAATCGGCCCAGGCAAAGCATAGCTTCCTGCGCGTCTCACAGTTTTCTCCATTCAGCATAACTGCATCTCCCACTTCGAAGACGCACTGGGGGTAGGAGACGTGGGCATTCCTCCCCAGAAACTGTAGGATCGACGGGAGGAGATCGGGCCGAAAGATCGAGAAGCTAGTCGTAGTAGGGTTTTCAAGTTCGACGTACGCTATCCGCCGGTTACGCATGGATCTTGACACCACGTCGGGGCTCGTGAGGATGAAGGTCATGATCTCTTGGTAGCCAAACCCGACCATCGTATCGCGAATCAGATCGGAAAACTCCTCGAGGGGATCAGGCCGGCCTATCGTCGGGATCTGTGGATCCACGGGCTCTATCCTGTCGTATCCGTATACTATAGCCACATCCTCAATGAGATCGTTCTCGTGCATAACGTCTCTACGGTAAGGGGGAATCGAGACCTCGATCTTCTCGTCTTGAGAGATAGCGTCAAACCTGGCTTTTCTCAGTAGATCCACTATCTCGGAGGCGGAGAGGTCCAGACCCAAGACCTTGTTGCAGTGCAGGGGGTCAAGATCCCTCTTCTCGACCGAGAAATCAGGGGTCTTCCTCGTGATTCCATCTGGATATTCCAGTAGTACCGACTTGATGGTGGCTCCCCTGTCCGCGAGAGCGGTTGCCAGCACGTTTATCCCCAACACAAGTGTGTCGAACTCTGAGCCCGTCGCCTCGACGAAGAGGTTTTGGGTGTCAGCGGTGACGTGGCCGAGGGTATCAGAGTTTATGATCGGGGGCATGGAGAGGACGTTTCCCGAGGCGTCCTTTAGGATCGGATACTTCTCGAATCCCTCTAGAAGGTGTGCGAACTCTCTCCCCTTCGGATGCCTTTCGAGGATTTCCCGCGGAGTCATCTTCTCGACCTCTCCCAAGGGGACGAA
>CAYWSC010000476.1:0-1666 GCA_964460695.1 Hadarchaeota archaeon (SeqCode) | reverse complement strand
CCTGCTACGCAATACTGCGGAAGGCAAGCAGGGAAGAGGCCAAGGGTGAATAGTGCGCCCTTTGAGGAGGTGTCGGGCCGTCACCTTCACTCGAGTTCCTCGCTCATCTGTCCCACTAGCTCTGTAAGCCTCTGGAGGCGTTGCCGCAGCTCCCTGTTCTCCGCTTCGATCTTCTCCTTCTCGCGGTAGGCGTATTTGTCCAAGGTCTCTTCTCCCACTATTTTTCCGTCCTCGATTCTCAGACATGTATCGGCGATTCTACCCACCCTTGTATCGTGGGTAACGATAACCTCGGTCTTCCCGTACCTCTCGTTCACTTCCTTGAAGAGGCTGAGTATCTGGGACCCAGTCTCGGTGTCGAGCTCCCCGGTGGGCTCGTCGGCTAGGATAACTGGGGGGTCATTTGCCAAAGCAGCAGCGATGGCGACCCTTTGTTGCTCTCCTCCTGAGAGTTCGTCGGGTCTGTGGGTTCTTCTCTCTGATAGGTCAAGGGCCTCGAGAAGCTCCTTGACTCTCCGCTCCCGGTAGGAGTTCGGCTTTCCCGATGCCCACATAGGCAGCTCTATGTTCTGTTTGACGTTCAGCCATGGAACCAAGTTGAAGAACTGGAAGACGAATCCAATACCGTTGCGCCTGTACTCGACAAGCTGGCCCTCATCCATATCCGGCACGGATACTCCGTTGACGATCACTGAGCCGGCCGTGGGCTTGTCGAGTCCGCCTATCAGGTTCAGAAGGGTGGTCTTTCCGCTGCCCGATGGACCCATTATCGCGACGATTTCTCCCTGCCTGACGGCCAGGTCAACGCCGCGAAGCGCAATGACCTCGACCTTCCCCGTCCTGTAGACCTTTATGAGGTCCCTAACGATAATCGCCTCTCCAGCCTTCATCAGAATCTCACCCTTAACGCCCTGTCAAGACGAGTACGAGATGCATCGAGAGAGACCAGCAACGAAGTGATTAGGAGGGCGAGGAAGAACGCGGCTGATAGAGTCACGAAGCCGCTGGGAAGGACGAAGGCCGGCGAGATAGCGATCTCCTCTGCCTTCGCGATGGAGAGGGAATACAGATACGGGGGGATTGTGCCAGAGACGAGGCCCACTCCGATCCCAACCATGGAGATTATGATGCCCTCTGAGCAGAGAAGCATTGCGAGCTGTCTACGGCTGACCCCTCTCGCCATCTGGCCCGCAATCTCTCCCAGTATCGCCTGCGAATGTGAATAGGTGAGAACCCCCACTCCTATGGAGGCCATGACGATGACGAAGACGAACTCTATGTGTATGTACGCCAGGACAGACCCCAGCAGGGGGAAGCTGCGAAGCTGCATTTCCTCCGGCTTCGTGTACGAAACCTGCCAGCGATCTCGTAGAACTGGGCTCAAGGCCCGGATCTGAGCAGCGATCTCTTCTGCCCTCTTAGGATCCGAAATCCTGACGAGACATTCCGCCCTGCCGGACTCTAGGACACCTCGAACAGCATCACGTGTCGTCAGGATCGTTAGGTACCGGCTGCCGGCTCTGTAAAGCGTTGGCGTCCCGGGCAGGCCCGCAAAGCATCCTACAACCTTCACCCACTTAGAGAAGGCACCGGTCGGAGAGGCGATCTGGATCTCTTTGTAATTCATTGCCCTCTTCGAGCCTTGGACTAGGGCGACGTCTTGTTT
>CAYWSC010000475.1:0-1668 GCA_964460695.1 Hadarchaeota archaeon (SeqCode) | reverse complement strand
CGGCAGATCTGCTATTATTCTTCCGCCCCTTATCAGGGGCTTGAGTAGCGCACTCATTTCTTCGCCACAATCGCATCGAGGCGGGCCGTCTTCAAGGGAGAGCCGCCTTGTATGACATCGTGGACATTCGAAGACGTTTTTCGATCCGGAGAGCTTCCCTCTCTTCGCTACGGGTCTTCCCTCCACCTCGACGATGTCCATCGCGAAGTCGACGGTTCTCGCAGAGCTTATGAAGGTACCGACGCCGAAGGCATCGGCGACGTCACACAGCTCCCGGAGAGTCTTCTCGTTCAGGCCGCCGGAGACGAAGATCTTGACGTCCTTGTACCCCTCCACGTCCAACTTCCACCGAACCTCCTCTATTATCCGGCGCATGTTTCCCCTACGACTCGCGGGGGTGTCGAGACGCACGGCGTACAACTTCTCGCCAAGAGCCCTGGCAGCGGAGAGCGACTCGACCACCTCATCTGAGAAGGTGTCGACGAGGATGATCCTCGGCACCTCCTTAGAGACGACCTCGTCAAATGCCTTCCAAGCCCTAACCCTATCTCCGGCGACGATCATCAGCGCGTGGGGAATCGTCCCCACCGGTGGAAGCCCCATCAGCCTGCCTCCCGCAACTCCGGAGAACCCATCGCAGCCACCGATGTAGGCCGACCGGTCGATCATGGGCGAGATCGCCGGGTGCATCCGTCGGATTCCAAAGCTGTACACCGGTTTGAAGCCTGCCGCTATCTTGCACCTGGCCGCCGAGGTTGCTATGCCCGAGGCCTGGCACGTTAGTCCTAGTAGGGGCGTCTCCAGCTCGCAGAACTCGGAGTACATCCCCTCGATCCTGACCACTGGTTCCATAGGGTGGAAGACGCTTCCCTCCCTCATCGTGAAAACGTCCACGTCCCGTCCTTCGAAGAGATGTGCCAGCTCCTCGACACCCGCCAGTAGCGCCCAGCTCCAGCCGTAGGGTAGGGAGGACGCAGACACCTCCGCGACAACCTTTGCATCCCAGTTCTTCTTCCTGAGAATCTCCCTGGTTCTCTGGAAGTAGATGTCTGTAGTCCCTCCCTCTCTGATCTCCTCCTCGGATGCCGTGTGGAACATGGGGCTCAGCCCCGACCAAACCAGCCTCCCGGGCGCGTCTTAAATGTCTCACCGAGAGTTCTGGTACTCAGCCACGAGACGAGTATCCTCGAAAGGGCTAGGATCCCCAAGGCCGCCAGGCAGTCGGCGATGAAGTGGTTTGCCGTAGCGGCTACGGAGACCAGCATCAGGATGGGATAGATCGAAGCCGTCAGTCCGAGCGGGCTTCTTCTCGTCAACTGGAAGATGGTGAGAGCGATGATGACCGAATATCCGAAGTGAACGCTGGGCATCGCGGCGTACGGGTTTACCAGCGCCTTGAGCAGCCCAGAATGGTAGCTTGCTGGACCCTTCACCAGTAACAGATCGTTCAACCCGGCTTCCCTGATCATCCTCGGTGGGGCCGCTGGGAAGAGCAAGTATATCGCGAAGGCCAATAGCGAGAACATGACGAAGAGGTTCCTCGCGGCTGCATATCTCGACTCGTCGAAGGTGAAAAGGTACAGTAAAACCCCAATCGTCACCGCGGGGTGAACTATCAGATAGACGACGTTGAAGAACAGGACCAGCTGTGACTCAACTACAAGCCTC
>CAYWSC010000474.1:0-1681 GCA_964460695.1 Hadarchaeota archaeon (SeqCode) | reverse complement strand
AGAGCGTCGCATCCGAGCGATCGTGGTGGAATCAGAGGAGGAACTGGCTGTCCTCCAGGAGATGGCCCGAAAGAGTAGGAAAGTAGCCCCGATCGCTCTCCGCTATCACCCGGCTTTGGATCCAGCCACTCACGCGCACCTCGCTACCGGGAAGGCGGGGAGTAAGTTTGGGCTTGACGAGAAGGGAATGGAAAGGGCCCTTGTGCGAACAGCCCACTCCCCCTGGACCGATTTGGTTGGGTTCCACGTCCATTTGGGCTCTCAGCTCCGGTCTCCGGAACCTTACCTTAAGGCGGCTGCCCAGCTTGTCCGCTGGCTGGAAAAGGCCAAGGCCTTGGGGCATAGACCCCGGTTCATCGACCTCGGCGGCGGGTTCGGGATCGCCTACAAGCACGATGAAACTGACTTTCCACTTGCGGCCCTGGGAGAGGCATTGGCGTCTAACTGGCCGACGGAAACGGAGCTCGTGTTGGAGCCCGGACGGGCCCTGGTCGGTCCGGCTGGGGTCCTCCTAACGCGGGTGCTCTACCGAAAGACGGTCCATGGTCGGTCGTTCATCGTGGTGGACGCCGGGATGACCGAGCTTTTGCGTCCCGCCCTCTACGGAGCCAGCCATCGCATCGTCCCCGTGGAGGGTCGCTTTAATCCTGAACTTCAGGTCAGCGTGGTGGGTCCGATCTGCGAGAACGCCGACTACCTCGCCCGCAAAGTGCTCCTACCCCGACTTCAACCAGGCGATCTCCTGGCCGTGCTGGACGTCGGGGCCTATGGGGCCTCTATGGCCTCTCGGTACAACTCGCGCCCCCAAGCGGCCGAGGTCCTCCTAATCGACGGGGCAGCTTGGCTCGTGCGCCGAAGGGAGCCCCTGGAGAGCCTATGGAGGGAGGAAATATGGCCTGCACCACTGACATAGCGTGGGTGGCAAGCACCGTAGCAGATCTAAGGGCGGAGCCTGAAGCCCGAGCGGAGCGGGTCTCCCAACTCCTTATGTTCACCCCTTGCCAGGTGCTGGAGGAGAGGGAGAACTGGTGGAGGGTGCGAGGCCCAGATGGCTACGTGGGCTGGATCAAGACCGGACAACTCGCCGAGGGGGATCTCCCCCAGCCTGTTTGGAAGACGGCCGTCCCGATGCTCGAAGTACACGAGATCCGCTCCGGCCGACTGTTGGGGAGGATAACGCTCGACACCCGCTTTTCCGGTGAAGCCGTCCGGGAAGGGGTGCGGTTCCGCTGGCACACCGGCAAGGAGGTCTTGGTGCCTCGGGCTAAGGTGGTCCCGGCAAAGTGGAGCGGAACAACGCAGGATCTCCTGACCATAGCACGTCACCTGGTGGGGATCCCGTATCTGTGGGGCGGGACCTCCACGTTCGGGTTCGACTGCTCCGGGCTCGTCCAGCGCCTGTTTCACTTCGTGTTCAACTTCTGGCTCCCCCGAGACTCACGTGACCAGCGGCGGGTGGGAGACGCGGTGGCGTCCCTGGAGGAACTTCAGCCCGGGGATCTGGTCTTCTTTCCCGGCCACGTGGGGATCTGGGTTGGGGAAGGGGCCATGATCCACGCCAGCGGCACTTTGGGGATGGTGAGCATGACCCAACTTGAGCCCCCCGGGGACGCTTATGCCCAGATGCTACGTGACACGATGATCCAGGGGCGCCGCTTGACCGAGCTGTCAGATTTCTCCA
>CAYWSC010000473.1:0-1686 GCA_964460695.1 Hadarchaeota archaeon (SeqCode) | reverse complement strand
TGTCGATGACCGAGGGGACCATACTGGTGAGAGATAATGCTGGATACCGGTGCGCCCTACACATGAAAGAATACGGGAGGATCTACCCCATCGTCGTGATAGGAAGAACGACGCAGGACTTCCTAGGCGAGTACATGGCCGGCGGGGGCGTCATAGTCCTGGGAGTCGGCGTGAGGCGGCACAGAATGTCCTTCATCGGGACCGGGATGCACGGGGGAACGATTTACATATATGGCAGGATTGGGCCCGAGCAGCTCGGAAGGGGCGTCGAGATAGGGGAGATCCAGAGGGAGGACGAGGAGTTCCTGAAGAGGCAGGTTGAGAGATACATTGATGCCTTCAGAACGGATCCAAAGGTTGACGTATCCAAGTTCACCAAGCTCGTCCCCAGGGGCAGGCGACCCTACTCGAGCCTCTACTCGTAGGTGGTCCAGCCGTGGTTCACATTAGCAGCTTTCTTAGAGAGATCCGTCCCTACGCCTTTGCAGAGATCGACCGCGTCCGCGAGGAGCTGCGGAAGAGCGGCGTAGACGTCATAGACTTTGGCGTCGGTGACCCCACGTCACCGACTCCGGAGGTAGTCAGGGAGGCCTGCAAGAGGGCCGTAGACCTGAGGGCGAGATCGGGCTACCCTAGCTACGAGGGCTCGCCGGAGTTCCGCGAGGCCGTCGCCAGGTGGTTCGAGAGGAGGTTCGGGGTTACGCTCAACCCCGAGGAGGAGGTCACCGCGACCATCGGCTCTAAGCAGGCGATCTTCCTCTTTCCACTCGCCTATGTCGATCCAGGCGACGTCGTCCTGATACCGGATCCTGGGTACCCCCCGTACACCTCGGGAGCCAAGGCGAGAATGGCGAAGTGCTTCTATCTGCCCCTGGAGGAGGAGAACTCCTTCTTCCCAGATCTCTCCGAGATCCCGCCAGGCGTGGCAGAGAGGGCGAAGATCTTATGGATCAACTACCCGAACAACCCCACGACGAAGATTGCTACGAAGGACTTCCTCAAGGAGGCGGTGGACTTCTGCATCGACAACGACGTTATCCTCGCATCTGACGAGGCGTACTCCGAGCTGTACTACGATTCCAAGCCTCCGTCTGTGCTCAACGTCGACGGCTCGTGGGAGGTCTCGTTTGTCTTCAACTCGCTTTCAAAGAGAAGTTCGATGACCGGCTACAGGGTCGGGTTCGCGGCTGCCAGCAGGGAGCTCCTCGAACCCTTCAAGAGGGTCCAGACCCAGACCCACTCTGGTGTAGCCAACTTTATTCAGGACGCATCGGTCGCAGCACTCTCTGACGAGAGCCACGTTGATAGGCTAAGAGAGGAGTATAGGGTCAAGCGTGACAAGCTGGTCTCAACGCTCAAAGAGATTGGAATGGCCTCCGTATACTCCGAGGGCACATTCTACGTCTGGGCTAAGGCCCCGAAGGGCCACGACTCTCTAAGCCTCTCCAGCCTCCTGCTCAGGGAGGCCTACATCAACACTGTGCCCGGCAAGGCCCTCTCCCAGGAATCCTCGGCGGGAGACCTGTTCGTCCGATTCGCACTGGTCCCCAGCCTCGAGCAGACCGAGGAGGCCTGCAAGAGGCTCCGAGAAGTCCAACTGCATAGCTGAGGCCCAATCTCAATAGCCCCGAGGAGAACCCTTCACTAGTAGCCCCTTTCGCCCACTCGCCCACACCCCGCGAAACA
>CAYWSC010000472.1:0-1687 GCA_964460695.1 Hadarchaeota archaeon (SeqCode) | reverse complement strand
CCGAAGCTCTCCGCCATGTCGATCTTGTTTATCGCCACCACGTCGGCCTCCATAAACATCATGGGATGCTTGACCACCATGTATTCCCCCTCGGTGACCGAGACCACCACAAGGTTCTTGGAGCAGCCGAGGTCGAACTCCGCAGGGCATATCAAGTTTCCCACGTTCTCGATGAACAGAACGTCCACACTGTCCAGGTCCATGGACTCAAGCGCCCTTCTGATCAGGTTTGCGTCGAGGTGGCACTCCTTGCCCGTGTTGACCTGTAGGCTCTGGGCGCCGCTCTTCTTGACTAGTTCGGAGTCTATGCTTGTGGCAACGTCTCCGCCGATCATGCCACACCTCTTCTTCCCCTTAAGCCTGTTCACCATGGCTGCGATGAGGCTCGTCTTGCCAGATCCGATGGCACCCATGACATCTATCGCCAGGACTTCGTATCGGCGGAACAGCTCCCTGTTCTCCTCTGCCATCCTCTTGTTGGCCTCGAGGAGATCCTGCTCGATCTCTATGTCCAGCATCTCGCCTACATCGGCCTGAACGGTTTTCTCAACCTGTGTCCGTCTCTTTGCCCTGCCCACGTGGAAGATGGCCCTCTCAAGCATCCTCGACGCGGCGAGAAGATCCGGCTTCTTTGCCGCCGGGGCCGAATCGGCCATTTCACGTATAGCCTCTCTCTTCTTCTCAAGATCCTCCAATATGGATGAAAGCTCCTCCAACTCACACACCTAGACCTTTGCGAATCCAAGTCCCAGCTCGTCGAGCAGCTGGGCGGTTGGGACGCCGTCCCTGTTCCAGTGCCTGACGTTGTAGTACTCGTCCAGCATCTCGTCCAGCCTGACGGTAACCCCGCTCGACCCACCTTCCTTCAGGGGTTCCTCGAGGAACCTGCGGGGAAGGGTGTCGTCCTTCCTGGCAAATCCCTCTCTGATGTTGAAGCACCTCTCAAGGTTGTAGATCCGCTCCCCTATCGTCATGATGTCCTCAGGGGTGTACTCATGGCCGGTGACTGCTCTGAGCAGCCGCGCGAGGTACTCCTGGTTGACGTTGTAGCCGACGAACTTGCACACGACGAGAGAGTCCATGGCGGCGTACAGGTCCTGCTCCCTCGCCAGAAGGTCGGCCTTCCCAGACCATGTGAACCTGTCGATCAGCTTCGGCACTCCAAGGACCTCCCACCCGATCATGTAGCCCCTGAGGTGGCATCCACCGCGATTTGAGGTGGCGTAGGCCAGGGCCATCCCCTGCGCTCCTCTCGGATCGTAGGCTGGCAGCTCCAGTCCCTTGACGCTCATCGAGTACTCGGGTGCGCCGCATGCGTCCGCAAAACGCTTCGAGCCCTGGGCGAGCAGCTCTCCCAGGCCCTCCCTTCTGGCTATCTTGACGATCAGGTCCTTCACGGCCTGTGAGTCTCCGAAACGTATCTTCTGCTCGAGGATTCCCCTCTCGGACAGCTCCATTGCACAGCCTATCGTCACTCCCGCGGAGATGGTGTCGATTCCAAGGTCGTTGCACAGGTAGTTCGCCTCTGCAACGGCCCTTATGTCGAAGACGCCGCACTCGGGGCCGAGGGCAAATGTACTCTCGTACTCGGGTCCGTCGCCTGATAGTCCGTCAGTCTTCGTCTTCCGCCCGCATCCGATCGGGCATCCGTAGCACGCACTCCTCTTTCTCAGAATGGTATGGGTCA
>CAYWSC010000471.1:0-1689 GCA_964460695.1 Hadarchaeota archaeon (SeqCode) | reverse complement strand
CATCGCGGACCGCCTCGATCAGGATCCCCTACTGCTGCTGGAAAGATTTCACGGACACCTAGGGCCGTACGTCGTGCTAGGGTACAGGATGGGCAGGTTCGCCAGGCAAGCCCTCTCGGCCAGTCCCTTTGAGCTGAAAGCCGAGGTGCTAACTGGAAATACAAGGCCCCTAAGCTGCATGGCTGACGGGATCCAAGTCGGCTCGGGATGCACCCTGGGGAAGGGAAACATAACCATCCGCCCGGATAGGAAGGCAGAGGTTCTCTTCATTACAAGGGACGGCCGGTCTCTGCGGCTGCGGGCTAGACCTTCGCTGATACGTCGGATCAGTTCAGAGGTGAACGAGAATAACATAATCGACTTCGCCGAGAGGCTGGCATCTCAGCCCGACGAGAACCTCTTCGAAGTGGTCGACGCGTAGGTCCTATGGTCGATCGAGCTGGCGATGAGATGGACGCCATAGTGCTCGACGAGGTCAGCGTCGTCTACGAGGGGGAGAGGGTACCCGCCATCCACGACATATCGATGAGGATTGCGGAAGGAGAGTTTGTCACCATAATTGGCCCCAATGGGTCTGGGAAGACCACCCTCCTGGAGGCGATAAACGGTCTCCTAGAGCCGACGCGGGGAAGGATCCAGGTCTTCGGGCTCGACGTCTCGAGATGTGGGTCCGCCGTGAGGAAGAGGGTTGGGTACGTGGTCCAGAGCTTCGCCCCAGACCCCCTCGAACCCTTCCTGTGCCGAGACGTCGTTATGATGGGGAGGGCGGGAAGAATCGGCCTGCTGAGGTTCCCGAAGAGGCGGGACTGGGAGGCGGTTGACCAGGCACTTCGCGCAGTGGGGATGGAGGACTTCGCCGACAGGCCTATCGGGAAGCTATCTGGCGGAGAGTTGCAGAAAATCCTTTTGGCCCGGGCGATGGCCCAGGACCCGGATCTGGTTCTCTTGGACGAACCCCTGGCCAACCTGGACGTAGACTCAAGGAGCCATGTGATGCAGATCCTGGATGAGTGGCGCCGCCAACGGAGACTGACCACCCTGATGGTCTCCCACAACCTGGACGAGATACCTCGCTCTTGCCAGAGAATCGTCGTGATGAAGATGGGGCGGGTAGTGATGGACGGGCCTAGAGACCGGGTTCTTTCATCGCCGGGGCTTAGGGAACTCTTCCCGTCTCTGGGGGGTGGAGAGTGATAGAGCTACCTGCAAGGCTCCTGCTTACCTCCATAGCTGCCGCGACGGCTGCCGGGTACGCCTGCTCGACCTCCGGCGTGTTCGTGGTGAGGATGAATCTTTCTGCCATAGGGTTCACAATGTCGCATGCCGCGTTCGCCGGTGCCGCCTTCGCCCTGTGGGTTGGAATCGACCCGTTGTGGGGGGCAGTGCTTTTCGCGATCGTCACATCAGTGGTTTTGGGGCCTCTTTCCGAGAGGGCGCGCCTCAAGGCCGAGGTAACCCTGGGATTCCTCTTCTCATTGCTCATGGCCCTAGGCTTCGTATTCCTCAATCTGGTGCCCGGAGAGGCGGCAAGCGCGGTCGCCCTGAGGATAATATGGGGCAGCATCCTGTCCGTCGACGTAAACGACGTACTGTATCTCGCGGTCCTCTCAGTGGGAATCCTCACGTTTACAGTCGGCTTCCACAAAGAGATCCTCTCCGTGCTCTTCGACCGCAAGATGGCGGAGGCAT
>CAYWSC010000470.1:0-1708 GCA_964460695.1 Hadarchaeota archaeon (SeqCode) | reverse complement strand
GGCCTGATCGACTGGTGGTAAAGGACGAGATCGACCTTCTCCTCAACTCCCCAATCCTTTCCCATCTCTAGCTCCTTCGATATTGGCCACGCGCGGTTGTGGTGGGCCCCCACGTCGCAGGTTCCGTACGCCAGCGCCATGCAGAGGCTGACTCGCGAGTCGTAGGCCGACTGTTCGAGACCTTTGACCTGAAGGGTTATCCTTGAAAGCTGGGGCCACTTCGACAGCATCCCCTTGGAGCCCTGGGCAAGGATGTCTCCGACGCCAGAGCGGTCTGCGACCATCTCGAGCAGCTTCATGATGCCCTCCTCGTCCCCCCAGGAAACATCCAATCCAGCTTCGTTGGGGCCGATCATCCCCTTCTCGATCGCCTCTATGAGGACCCCTATCAGGTTTGAGGACGAAATGGTGTCGATCCCAAGCTCGTCGCACTTCTGGTTGGCCGCGACTATGAAGGAGAAGTCGGTGATGCCCAGGTTGGATCCGAACATCGCAGCCGTCTCGTACTCGGGGCCTTCGCAGGCATATCCCGCCCAGCGGCCCGATTTCACTAAGCAGACGTTTCCACAGCACATGGGGCATGCGAAGCAGGCAGAGTTGCCTATCTTGTATTCGCCCTCCATGATGTCTCCGTTTATCTTCTCGGCGTCGTCGAAGTGGGCGTCTCTGAAGTTGTAGGTGGGCAGGAACCCCACGGTGTTTGCGTAGTCTATTACGCTCATCAGGCCCTGTCTGTGCCAGATCCCCATCAGGGTGTGGCTGTTGAGGTAGGAGTAGGCCTTTTCTGCCACCGAGATCAGCCTATCCACGTCGCAGACCGGGAGGTCCTTTGTCCCCCGGATGGCGATTGCCTTCAAGTTTTTGGATCCTAGGACGGCGCCCATGCCCGTCCGGCCGGCGTTCCTTCCCCAGTCCGTGTTCACAGTGGCAAAGACAACGCCATTCTCGCCTGCGGGGCCGATGGCCGCCACCCTCACGTCTTCGCCTAGGTCCTTCTTGATCTCCGTCTCGGTCGTCGTGGCTCCCGCTCCGCGCAGGTGGGCCGCGGAGCGTATCTCGACAGATTCGTCCTCTATCCAGATGTAGGAGAGCTCGCGGGCCCTTCCCCTTATCCGCAAGGCGTCCCAGCCCGCCTGCCTAAGCTCGGTTCCAAAGCTCCCACCCATATTGCTGTCGGCGTATAGACCCGTGGCGGGCGATATACAGGAGAAGGAGGTCTTCCCAGACCCGGGGACGTAGAGGCCGTTTAGTGGTCCCGGTGCTATCGTCAGAAGGTTGTCGGGATGGAACGCGGATATCCCAGGCCTGAGGTTGTCCCAGGTAAACCTGGCACCCCAGCCCCTGCCCCCCACGTACTTCAGGGCGAATTCGTCGGAGACCGGTGAGGACCTAATCCTTGAAGTGCTGAGATCCACGTCCAGAACCCTGTAGAAGTAGCCGCCTCTAGCCTTCAATGACCTTGCCTCCGTCGACGTACCTGACAGGAGTCCCGGGGCCGTCTGCGCCGGGGCTTAGCTCCTTCATATTCTCGTACTCGACCTTGCCCTTGACGAGCAGTGGCTGCGGGCCGGTCTTACCGTCCACGAGCTCGAGCGCACCGGTCGGACAGGCAGCCACACAGGCTGGCGACCCGCCGCACAGGTCGCACTTTAGCGGATGGTCCACCTCGGGGTGGACAAACAATGCATCGTAGGGACACTCCTCAACG
>CAYWSC010000469.1:0-1713 GCA_964460695.1 Hadarchaeota archaeon (SeqCode) | reverse complement strand
CTATCGCTCCCGACGCCACACCCCCTGCGCGCCGAGTTGATCAATCTCGCCGAGGGCAAGCCGATAAGCCGGGCCAAGGACCTGCTCGCAAGAGGGCTTGTAGAGAGATCGTCCACGGTTCATAGATACGTGTCTTTGACAGAAGAGGGGAAGAGGGTTCAGGCCCAGTCCACGGAGGAGCAGATCGTCGATCTGACGCCGGAGGTGATAAGAAGCGGATCTTGGAGGGGCAAGACCTTCAGGCGCTTCGACATTCACTCTCCAACCCCAGAGGTATACCCGGCCAAGAAGCAGCCCTACAGGCGCTTCATCGACTGGATCCGAAAGAAGCTTCTATCCATGGGGTTCGTCGAGATGACGGGGCCACTGGTGGAGCTCTCCTTTTGGAACTTCGACGCCCTCTTCCAAGCCCAGAATCACCCCGCGAGGGAGGTACACGACACCTTCATGATAAGAAACCCGTCCCGGGGAAGACTCCCGGACAGGGAACTCGTCGAAAGGGTTAAGGCGGCCCACGAAAACGGGTGGACAACCGGTTCGACCGGCTGGAGGTACAAGTGGTCCGAGGACGAGGCGTCCAAGCTGGTCGCAAGGAGCCAGGGGACCGCCCTGTCGGCCAGGACCCTCGCCGCTGGAATAGATCCTCCCGTCAAACACTTCTCCATCGCAAGGGTGTTCAGACCTGACGTGCTGGACAGAACCCACCTAATCGAGTTCAACCAGTGTGAGGGAATCATAGCAGACGAGAACCTCACCTTCAGACACCTGCTGGGCGTTCTGAAGATGTTCGCTGTGGAGATAGCTGGGGAATCCAAATTCGGATACGTCCCAAGCTACTACCCCTTCACCGAGCCGTCGGTGGACCTAGTTGCCTACTCCGAGAAGCAGGGCGGCTGGATAGAGCTGGGCGGAGCCGGCATATTCAGGGAGGAGGTGACCCGGCCTCTAGGGGTGGACATACCCGTCATCGCATGGGGTATGGGCATAGACAGGCTAGCGATGTTCAGCCTCGGCCTGGACGACATCCGGGAGCTTTTCTCCCAGAACCTCGACTGGCTACGAAGAAGCAAGGTGGTGGTCTAGTGCCCTCTACAAGCATATCTGCGTCCGACCTCGAGCAGCTTGTCGGTAGGAGGCTTGAGGGAGACGAGCTTAGATCAGCCATGTTCGCCTGCAAGGCAGAGATCGAGGAGATAGAGGGGGACGAGATCAAGCTTGAGATCAAGGACAGCAATAGAATCGACCTCCTATCCGCTGAGGGGATAGCCAGGACCATCAAGGGATTTCTAGGCATAGAGACTGGCCTGCCCCGATACAAGTGCAGCCCATCTGGGATAACGGTGAGGGTCGACCCGTCCGTCAGCTCGGTTAGACCCTTCGTGGTGGCCTTCGTGGCAGAAGGAGTCGAGCTGACCGAAGAGCTCATAGCATCCTACATGGCTCTCCAGGAGAAGATACATACCAGCTACGGCAGGGGACGGAGAAGGATGGCGATCGGATTCTACGACCTCGACCTCATACAGCCGCCGATCAGCTACACGGTGACCTCTCCGGACGAGAACGCCTTCGTCCCCCTGGGAGAGGTCGAGAGGATGACTCCGCGGGAAATCCTCGAAAGACATCCGAAGGGGAGAGAGTTCGCACACCTTCTAGAGGGATTCAAGAAGTATCCGATCCTAAAGGACGCCTCGGGAAACGTCCTCTCCATGCCCC
>CAYWSC010000468.1:0-1714 GCA_964460695.1 Hadarchaeota archaeon (SeqCode) | reverse complement strand
TCTCAAGCTGTCTGTCCAGGTATCTGGCGTCCTCGGGTCTCTTCTTCGAGTAGATGAGCCCCCCGGCGACCAGTAGGCGGACGTCCCTATTGGAAGTCTTCTCCATCGCGTCTAGCAGGAGGTGGAGTCCCTTTCTCCTGTGAATCGCCGCTGCATAGACCACGACGACGTCGTCCTCGCTGAGGGAGTACTTCTCGGCCAGAAGGGACCTGTCGCGCTTCCTAGGGGTGAAGAACTGGCAGTCCGCCCCGTTCATCACGGTGGCTGTTCTGCCCTGGTATCCGAACCGACGTAGAAACCCGTTGGTCACGTAGCGGCTGACGCCCGAGACGCACCGGAGGTTTCCAAGCTTCTTCAGATACATCTTGGCCTTCGGCTTTGGAAACGGGAGGGATGGATGGAGCTCGTTCTCCATGTGGAGGGCAGCCTTATCGGTGAAGAGGGCAGGCTCCATACAGGTTATGGATTCGATCACGTCGGCAGTCCTGGCCGCCCGAACCGCTCTCGCGTAGTAGGAGTCGCCTGCTACCCACTTCCAGCGTGTCGCCGGCGGTATCCTCACGAGGGTTATCCCGTCGATCTTGCTGGAGGAGTAGGTTTTTCCCATGCAGAGGATGCTGATCTCATGCCTCTTGGACAGCTCCTTGGATAGGTGCCAGACGGCACTCTCGGCTCCGCCGAGGGCCCCCTTTGGGAATGATTCGGGGAAGGTGCCGAACTGCCACATCAAGAAGCTTATCCTCATCCAGTTTCAGCCCTATGGGTCTTGTGTGCCTGGGAGAGCACGTGGTTGACTACCGCAGACAATCTCTCCCAGGAGAAGCTATTGGCCACGGCTGTTCTCGCCCTCTTTCCGAGACGGATCACCGTCGGTGGGTGCTCTATGAGAGACTCTATTGCGGCGGCAAGGTCTGGCGGGGAGGAGGGGCTGACCATGATGGCGGTCCTTCCATCCGAGAGGACGTCACGCACCTTCTCCACATCGGTGGCCACTATTGCCTTTGCGAGGGACATGTACTCGAAGATCTTTAGCGGCGAGAAGATGAACCCCCTCTCCCTCATGAAGGGGTCTCTAGACGGATCGAAGGGTGCAAGCACCACCGAGCAGCTGCGTATGAGCTCTGGCACCTGTCGATACTCCACCGGCCCGGTGAACTCGAACAGACTCGACAGGCCCTTCGCCTCGACGGACCGCAGGATCCACTCGTACCCGGGGCCTACCATCCTGAACCGTGCCGGGTTCCCCCTCCTGGCGAGAATGTCTGCCGCCTCCACTATGTCCTCGACTCCGTGCCAGGGACGGAAGCTGCCGACGTATCCAACAAGGTCCCTCTCCACCTGGCGGCTCTGGGGGGCGAAGAGATCGGTGTTGGCCGCGGCACTTACAATTCTCAGCCTGTCGGGCGGTGGGTCGACCTTCAGCACGTCCCGGCCATAGGCCAAGATCCTCTGCGATATCTTGGTGGAGAGCCTAGTATGCCTCCTGTCGATCACCTCCAGCACGAGCGGCTTTCCACAGACAAGGGCTGCAATCGCCCCGGCCCCCAGTGAGGAGGCCCTCTCGAGCACGATCTCTATGTCGAATTTCCTGATGAGGCCTATCGCCTTGTAGGCGCAGTACGGGGCGTGCAACAGGGTGAGGTAGAGGTCGAAGATCCTCCTCTTTAGGGACTTTTTCTTCGCATCCGACGCAGAGCGCCCCTCGCCCTCGATG
>CAYWSC010000467.1:0-1714 GCA_964460695.1 Hadarchaeota archaeon (SeqCode) | reverse complement strand
TGGAACAGGTTCTCTCCAGACTCTCCGAGCTGGAGAGGGATCTTCAGGATCGTCGGTCCAGCCTTGAAGAGCTGGCTAGGAGACTCGAAGACGTTGCCAGGAGGGCTGGCCTCGGGCCTGGAGAGGGTCTCGAAGCCATCCGGCAGAAACTCGAAGGGCAAACCGCCCTGGTCAACCAGCTTCAGAGCGAACTTAGCAGGGTGAGATCCGAGTTCAACGCAGAGGAGAAGCTGCTGAAGAACGCAGAGGCCCAGCTCCTCCAGACAAGGGAGGGCCTGGAGACTGAGACCTTGCGGCTGTCCGAGGTGGAGTCTGAGTTGAGGCGGCTCAGGAAGACCATGGAGGAGGTGTACCAGCCGCTGGTAGGCCCTGGTCCAGATCCCCTAGGCAGGATAAGATCGAGGGTTCAGTCTCTTTCCGAACGTGAGAGGCAGCTGACGGAGGATCTGAACACCAGTAAGATCGAGCAAGAAAAGCTCTCCGGCAGGTTCAGGCAGCTCGAGGATGTGGCGTCTAGGCTGTCCCAACAGATCGAGGAGTACCTCTCCGAGCAGGAAAAGGCGAGGAAGTACAAGAAGAGGTACGACGTGTACAGCGAGGCGAAGAACCTCCTGCTCCAGCTGAGGGACAGGTACCTGGATGCGAGGGAGATGGTCCGAAGCGACCTGATAAAGGTCCTGAGGCAGACGATATGGGAGGAGTTCCACAAGCTCTACGCCTACGAGGACTTCCAAGACGTGGAGGTTTCGGACGACTACGAGGTCTCCCTCATAGGCCCCTTCGGCAGGATTCACGCCCACAACCTGTCGGCCGGCCAGAAGGCCATAGTGAGCATTGCCTTCCGGCTCGCCGTCGCCAAGGCCATGGACATGCGGATAGGCTGCTGGATAATAGACGAGCCCACCCAGAATATAGGGCAACAAGAAGTCGAGGCCTTGGCGGAGGTTCTCGCAGATACCTCCCACATACCCCAGATAATCGTGGCCACCCACCACGAGGTCCTGGGCAGGTATGGAAACGTCATCACCCTAGATATGAGGGACGGCGAGACCGTCCTCGGCCACGTCGAGGAAAAGAGGGTTGTCGGCCAGGGCGTCCTGGCCGCGACCGAACGGAAAAGCCAGCCCGAGGGGCTATGACACCTTCACAGGCCTGCCCTTGTCGGAGGACTTGTATATCCCCTCGAGCATCTTCACGACATTCCAGCCCTGGACCCCGTCTGGGATCGGCTTCTTGTCGTTTATGATGCAGTCGATGAAGTGGTCGACCTCCGCTTGGTAGCTGTCGATGTCCCTTAGCTCGGGCTTGAGGCTTGTCGGGACGCCCTCTATGTCCTTGTAGATCTCGAGGGGATACCTCGAGGCCCCGCCCTTGTCGCCTATCAGCACACTGCCAATCTCGTTCTTCCAGCCGGCTATCCAGCTTGCCTCTACATGTATTATCTGGCCGGTGTCGAAGGTAATGGTCCCTATGGCTATGTCCTCCACCGCGTTCTCCTTTCCAGAGCCATAGGCACGGCCCAGACACCAGACAGGCGTGGGAGAGCCCATGAACCACCAGGTAAGGTCAAGTAGGTGAACCCCGATGTCCAGCATTGGGCCTCCGCCTGAAAGGCTCTTCTTGTCGAACCAGCGCCCCGGATCGCCGTAGTGTCTGAGCCAGTAGCACCTTCCGTAGTTGACGGTTCCAAGGTACCCTGACTCCACCAGCTTCT
>CAYWSC010000466.1:0-1727 GCA_964460695.1 Hadarchaeota archaeon (SeqCode) | reverse complement strand
TATACTCTGCGTCAACACGCCGGTCTCCACGGACGGCACGCCAGATTTCTCCCACCTATCCCAGGCCGCTAGGTCCCTCTCAGCGTCCCTCTCAAAGGGAGACCTAGTCGTTGTAAGGTCGACCGTCCCCCCCGGAGCGACCCGCAGGATCGTCCTTCCAGAGCTGGAAAGGGGATCGGGGCTCAGATGCGGGGAGGAATTCTATCTGTGCGTGGCACCTGAGAGAACCGTCGAGGGAAACGCCCTCGCCGAGCTTGGAAGGGTGCCACAGATCATAGGCGGATTCGACGAGAAAAGCTCCGAGCTTTGCAGAAGCTTCTTCTCCAGGATTGTTCAAGACATAAAGACGGTCTCCTCCATGGAAGCGGCCGAGATGACCAAGCTGATGGACAACTCCTACCGCTACGTCACCTTCGCCCTGGGAAACGAGCTTGGCCTGGCCTGCGAGGCCCTCGGCCTCGACGCGACGGAGGTCATATCCGCCGCCAACTGGAAGTACCCTAGAAACGACATAAAGATGCCGGGGGCGGGCGTCGGCGGAGGCTGCCTGCCGAAGGACAGCTCAATGCTCGCCGCCGCCATGAGGAGGGCTGGCCTGGAGCCGCGCGTCCTTGCCGCTGCGAGAGAGATCAACGAGTACATGCCCATCCACATCATGGAGAGGATCAAGGACTTCCACGAGGAACACTCAATCCCGCCTGAGCGCTCAAAGATCCTGATATTGGGCTTTGCATTCAAGGGCAGGCCGGAGGTCAACGACACGAGGCACTCTCCAGGAGGCATCCTCTCAAAGAGGCTTGTCGACGAGGGCTTCAACGTCTGGGGCTACGACCCAGCGGTCACAGAGGACCAGATCTCGGCCTTCGGCGCCAAGCCCTGCAGGGATCTCGAGGAGGGGTTCAGGGCCGCCACCTGCGTAGTCGTCATGAACAACAACCAGCGCTGGTCAAACCTGGATCTGGAGCCCCTCCTCTCCCTACAGTCAAACTCCTCGCTGGTCATCGACGGCTGGGGAGTCCTCAGGATGCCCAAGTCAAAGCCGAGGGGCATTACCTACAAGAGGCTCTGTGACGGAAGAGAGGCAGAGACCCAATGAAGATCGGCTTCGTCTCACCCTACTTCTACCCGGAGATGGTGGGGGGGATCGAGTGGTACCTGTTCCACGTCACCCGCCTCCTCCAAAAATCCGGCCACCAGGTAACTGTCTTTGCCACCCGTTCGGCCAACACGTCCGCCCAGAGCAGTGTCGATGGGTCGCAGATCGAGGGCGTCTCGATCGTCAGGATCCCAACGCTCATAGACCTGACCTACCGGCTGAAGATCTGGCCCCAGCTGTCCAGGCACCTGAGGGACGCCGATCTTGACGTGCTCCACGTCTTCGACTATGCCCAGTTCCACGTCCTTGCATCCATACTCTCCTCGAAGGGGGCACGCTGGAGGAGCGTTGTCACCGTCTACGACATACACTCCCAGATTCCGAGGGGATCGGTGAAGGGCCTGCCCATGGCCATCTTCGACCGATACTTCGCAGGCAAGGTCCTGTCGAACTTCGAGAGGATCCTTGTGAGAACCCCATTCCAAGCCGAATTCGTGTCCGGCCTAGGCCTAGGAAGGGAGAAGGTGAAGCTCACCCCGCCTGGCATCGACCCCATCCACTTCGAGGACCCGCCGCAAGAGGAGGTCGAGAGGGCTAGAGACCTCTACTCGCCATCGGGAGAGCCGATGGT
>CAYWSC010000465.1:0-1728 GCA_964460695.1 Hadarchaeota archaeon (SeqCode) | reverse complement strand
CACTCTTCTCTCGCAGGGTTTCTCAGGCGGCCTCAGAGCCCCGTTATAGTTTAAAGCCTGCTCTCGCAACTTGAAGGTCGTGAAGCTTCCCGCTTCTCCCGACATGGCCATCGTAGACGCAAGGCTCGTCACTCCAAGTCGTCTCGTCAAGACGAACGTCGTGGTCGACGATGGAAAGATAGCTGGACTGACACGCTCGAGGGTATCCGGCGCGGGGGAGGAGATACATCTTCCCCGGTCCAGCCTCTTGCTCCCGGGCGTCATCGATATTCACGCCCACATGAGGGATCTTGAGCTGTCCTACAAGGGAGACTTCGAAACCGAGGGAGGCGCAGCGGCTGTAGGCGGGGTCACCATGGTTGTCGACATGCCCAACTCGAGGCCGCCCACCCTCGATCAGGAGACCTTCGAGCTGAAGAAAGACGCTGCCCGCGGAAGATGCCCCGTTGACTATGGCCTGAACGTCGGTGTCTACCACAACCTGGACCAGCTGGAGTCGGTGGCGGGCTGCCTGGCCTACGGTGAGGTATTCGTGGGTCCATCGACCGGGGGGCTGGTGATCAAATACGAGGAGCTCGCCGAGGCCCTTAGGGTGGCTGTGAGGACGGGGAGGGTCGTCTACGTGCATGCGGAGGACGCATCCTTCTTCCGAAAGCCGGGGGACGGATACGACCATTGCCATGCCAGGCCTCCGGAATCCGAGTGGCGTGCCGTCGAGAAGGTCCTACGGATAAACAGGGGGATCGGTGCCAGGGTCCACATATGCCACGTCTCGACCCGAACAAGTCTGGAGATAATCTCCCGGTACAAGAAGATGGGCATGCCCGTCACGTGCGAGGTCACACCCCACCACCTCGTCCTCACCGAGGAGGCCTACCACTCCCTTGGACCCGTGGCAAAGATGAACCCCCCTCTCCGTGGACCGACTGATGTGGAGGCGATGATCCTGGGGATCTCGTCTGGAGAGATAGACGTGATCTCGACGGACCATGCACCCCACACGCTCGAGGAGAAGCAGTCCGAGCCGGACGCCCCCTCAGGGGTGCCCGGGTTTGAGACGATCATCCCGGCCGTTCTAACCTACTTCGAGGATCGTCAAGTCCCACCTACCAGGTTCGTCCGCCTCACGAGCACCAAACCGGCGAGGCTCCTGGGCCTTGAGGGCAAAGGCTTCGGAGTCGGAAGAGACGCCGACTTCGTCGTCGTGGAGAGGAAGAGGCGCGCCGTAAACCCGGATTTCTTCCTCTCGAAGGCGAAGTACTCGCCGTTCGAGGGTATGGAGCTTAGGTACTGGCCGGTTATGACAATTGTGCGCGGATCTGTCGTAGCCGAGGCTGGGGACGTCATCATTAAAAACCGTGGTGTCTTCCTCCCACCCAGCCGGTGAAGTCCCATGGACGACGAGCTCGAAGAGATAAGGATGAGGAAGAGACACAAGCTGCTGGAGAGGATACTGGGGAAGGAGAAGGAGCAGCAGGCACCTGCCAGCACGGCCAGCGGCATGCCGGATCACCCGATAGAGCTGGACGACTCAACGATAGGCAGCGCCATAGCTAAGTACCCAATGCTCGTGGTGGACTGCTGGGCGCCGTGGTGCGGGCCGTGTAGGATGGTTGCCCCTGTCGTCGAGCAGCTGGCCAAGAAGTACAAGGGCAAGATCGTCTTCGGAAAGCTGAACGTCGACTACAACCAGCAGACGGCCATGAAGTACCAGATCATGAGCATACC
>CAYWSC010000464.1:0-1736 GCA_964460695.1 Hadarchaeota archaeon (SeqCode) | reverse complement strand
AGGATAGATGCACTGCTGATGTGCAACTCGACAGAGGGTGATCTAGTTCCCATCTTCCCAGCCGTCTATGGCGATATGACGCTGATGTTTGGCGCATATATTTTCCGCCGCGACCTGGAGGACTCATGGGCCTTCCGAACGAAGGTCTCTCAGATGTTTCTATGGGGTGTTCAGCTGGGATGGCTGGGGCCCGAGATCTTGGAGAAGCGGTTCTCAAGAGAGGCCAGGTACCTCAAGGAGCTCGCCCACGCGTACCTACGCGGCCAGCGCTTCCTCAGAGACGGGGTGATGCTCCGCCCCCCGATGGTAGAAGGCAACGTAGGCGAGGTGAGGACTCACTGGGAGCTGTGGGGACGCAGCTGGAGCATAAGGATGCCTTCCGCGCTGGCATCCTGCTGGATGGCGCCCGACGGAAATATCGGTGTTGCCGTCTGCAACATGGCTGATACAGATGCGGATCTGGTCATTTCGCTTGGTAGGAGGGACTTCGGCTGGTCCGATCTCTCCGATCGCGAGATAAGAAGCGGTAGCCTGGCGGAGGCGAATCCACGGTTGACAAACGGGAAGGTTCTTCTACAGATGAAGGTGGAGGGTCGCTCAGCAATGTTCTTGTCGAGTGAACGTTAGGCTGCGTATCTCCCGGGTCCCAAGCTATCTGGCACACAGCGTAGCTAGGTAGATGGATGTTGCGCTAGGTCCGCGATCGATGTCTTCGTGTGTAGAGTAGTAGGAGAGCAGGGCGTTCTCTTCATCCAGAGCCACGAAGCCAGGGTAGGAGTTGTCACCGGCGCTGGGAAGCACAGCCGCCTCCTTCAACCGGTCTCCTTGCAGCCAGAACAGCTTCGTCTTGGGAGATGCGGGATCCGTGGTATCACGACCGCCGATAATATACCTGTCTCCCCACATGGCGATCAGCGGCCCTCCAAGGTTCCTGTCGAGGTAAACCCTCGACCACTCTTCGTAGGGCGGCTTAGATCTGCACAAAGAGGCGGGATTCCCACCGGAGCCGCGAGCTATGCACACAAGCGTTCCATCTTGGTCGAAGAGGAGGGCGGTTTCATCACCATATCTCGGTGTTATGAGCGAGTTGAACTTCCATACGAGCCCGTCCTGGCTTACAAGCAGGGCTGCCTCTATTGACTCGGGATCAGACTCGCCGGGCGAGAGAAGTTTGAAGTTTCTCCTCCTACGTCCGCACAGATAGGCATTGGAACGATAGCAAGCGGCACGCCAGATGTAGTGGCCGTGAGTACCTTCTAAGGGGACTGGCCCGGACCAGAGGCGCCCGTCGGAGGAATAGGCGCAGAAGCCCATGTGCTGGTTGAGGTCAAGCTCCGCCCCGTCCGATGGTACAGCCCAACACCCAGTGTAGACGAAGATCCTGTCCTTGAAGACCAAGAAGTGTGGATCCCTGGTGTCACGCCCGGCAACGGAGAACTCGAAGCTCTGCTCCCATTCCTCGCCGTCAGTGCTGGACAATACGACTATCCTCGATGTCGAGTGGACGCCGTGTCCATCCGGACAACTCCTAAAGGCGAGGAATAGCCGGTTGCGGAACCGACACAGATCGGTGAAGGCATCGTGGTTGCCGTCGTCAAAGACCTTCCTCACCCGGGTGGCACGAATCCCTTGCAAGCTCATCTCAGTTCCTCCGACCGAATTTCTCCACGAGGGCCCCCGCGAGTTCGAGGAGGACTCCTAGGGGATCATCCGACTTCACTATCGCACGTGCAGCT
>CAYWSC010000463.1:0-1740 GCA_964460695.1 Hadarchaeota archaeon (SeqCode) | reverse complement strand
GCCCAAGCCGGCTCCGAAGCGAGTCTAGCGAGGCTCTATCTTGGGGTCGCGTTCCGGATCCCTCGCCAGCAGCACGACTCTGCTCGGCCCGAACTCGTCGATCTTCTGGTACCCCGAAAGAGACGCAATCTCGTCTGCGAAAGACCTGATCTCCTGTAGCGAGGGCATATTGCTCATGCTGAGCCTGTACCTCGACCACCCTACGAACATGTACGCCTTTACCTCGACGAAGTCCGGAGAGGCCCTGCGAATCATCTCCGCGTAGGCAGATGGGCTATGCATGTTTAGTCCCCGGACCATGGTCATTCTTACGACCTTTCTGCATCTGAGGGAGGGAAAGATGTCGAGGGTCTCCATCAGAGCTGTCCAGGTGCCTTGGACGGCTGGCCTGTTCACCTTTAGATGGGTCGCCTCGTCGGGGGATGAAAGGGAGACGTACAGCTGGGTTGGCTCGCTTGACAATGAGGAGAGGACTTGAGGTTGGGAGCCGTTGGTTACGAGAAAAGTCGTCATACCCATCTTTCGGTACTCCTCTATGAGTTCGCCGAGGCGGGGGTAGAGAGTTGGCTCGCCGGCTAGAGATATGGCTGCATGCCTGGGTTCTAGCGCTTCCCTGTACTTCCTCATGTCGACTAGATCCGGCGCCCCTCCGTACCCGCTCACCAACTTTCTCTGCGCCTCTATCGACTCCCTTGCGATCAGACCCGGATCGTCGACGTCCTCCCCCATGCTCGTGTCCTCTGTTAGGTCGACGGGACGCCAGCAAAACACGCATCTGAAGTTGCAGTGGGCCACCGAAGGTGACATCTGGAGACAGCGGTGGGAGCTAATCCCGTAGAACTTCTCCTTGTAACAGCTCCCCTTGCCTCTCAAGCTGCTTCTCAGCCAGTGGCACAGCTTGACCGCAGAATGCCTGCCAACCAGGGCGTAGCCATGCTTTCGAAGGAGTTGGGCTGTCGACTCCTTGATAGTGACGGAACCCAAGGAAAGTCCCTATCACTGATTGCCTATTGCAGTCATATATCCTTCCTCGCGGCGGAGCCCTCCACTACTCCTTGGCCTCAACCCCCGATCCCTTCCACATTTCTTTGACCATCCTGGCGGACTCCTTCGGCCTCCTATACAGGTCGAAGAGGCCGTACGCAACCCTTAGTTCGTAGTCCCACTCCCAGCGTCTGTGCTCATCGCTGTCCTGAAAACACCATATGAAGGCTCCCACGAAGTTCTCCTCCTGGAGAAGCCCCTCCCAGTAGTTCTTGATGAGGGCTGCCTGGTACAACTCGCCGGGAAAATAGTCTGTCATCAAGCCTCTTATCGCCCACGATCCGAACTCGGTGACCAGTATGGGCTTGGAGGGATGCCTCTTCCGCAGCGCTTCCATTTTCTCGTGCATCTTCCGGGAAAGCTCCTCGAGAGTGTCGATATGTGGCGTTGACGCTCCTATGTAGAGGTTCACTGCACAGAGATCGGTGCGATCGAGGACAGGATCCTCTGGCCAGCAGTTGCTTGCCTCGACCACGGGTCGGCTCGGATCCAGCTTGTGGGCCAAGTCGACTAGCTCTAGGTTACCTTGGACGACCATTTTGGCAAGTCTTCTGTAGGTCGGATTGTCCCTCCTCGGAACCGTCATGTTTTCGTTGCTCACGCTCCACACGAAAACGCAGGGATGGTTTCTGAGGTATCTTATCGTTTCCTCAAGCTGTTTCTTGGCAGATACCAAGGCCTTGGGCGAGTCTGCCT
>CAYWSC010000462.1:0-1754 GCA_964460695.1 Hadarchaeota archaeon (SeqCode) | reverse complement strand
CGGTACCATTGCTCATCTGGGTTGCTCCTTTTTAACAGGATAGGACTGTACCGGCTGCCCTTCGCATAGAGGTTCCTCTCGACATGGAGAGTTGTGTCGCCGGCCATTAGCCCGGCGACCCCCCGGCTCAATTTTGAGCACTGATCCCTCCGGCACCATAACGCTCTCGTAGACCACATGCGGAGAGTTGTTGGTTGTCCAAGTATTGTTCCCTGACAGAACCCCAGATAGTCTAGTCCATGAGAAAGCAGTTAGCTGGCACATAGTCGAAGAAGCGACAGCAGAGACCTACTTCAACGCAAAGAAGCTCCTAGAGACTCATACCTAGTTTCTCTCCACAGCCTGGCGAGGAGAAAGGTTTACATATACCTCCTCATTAGGAACAGGCCGTGAGTGATCCGGTAAACTGGGGGAAATTTTTCGGAAAGAAAAAGAACCTAGAGATATGCCGGTATCCGCTCGCAACAGCGGGCTTATCCCGCCCGGCCCGCCTACTCGACAAGCCGAGTTAACCATTTTCTTGTCCGGGAGAGATTACACCTCGTGAATGGAGAAAGCATTCGACTTCCCGCGCCTAGGCTGACTGGCTCCTTGGCCGTGGAAGAGGCCCTGTCCTGCAGGAGATCCACGAGGACCTTCCACCCCACGCCACTTACACTTGAACAGGTCGGCCAGCTCCTCTGGGCGGGCCAAGGAATCTCCTCGACCGGACGCCGCACGGCACCATCAGCAGGGGCCACATACCCTGCGTATCTCTACCTCGTCACGGGTCCTCGGTGTGTAGAGGGCGTTGAAGCCGGCGTCTACAGATACGATCCTTTCGACCACGCCCTGATCGGCGTCCTCGCCGGCGACGTGAGAGGCTCCCTTGCAAGGGCCGCCCTCGACCAGCATTTCATAGAAGAGGCACCCGTGTCAATAGCAATCGTTGTGGACTATTCGAGGACGACAAGACACTACGGAGAAAGGGGAATAAGGTACGTGGACATGGAGGCCGGCCATATTGCGGAAAACCTCCACCTCCAGGCGGAGGCTTTGAAGATCGGAACCGTTGTGGTCGGCGCGTTCGTAGATTCACAGGTCTCGAAGGTGCTCTCACTTCCTCGCGGCATCACCCCCCTTGTCATAATGCCTTTTGGGCTCCCTAGAAACGCCGGACTGACGTAGCCCTCGACGAAGCCCTTCGACTGGCAAGCCGAGCCCGCAGGAATCCCTCCCGGACTTTTCCGAAGAGGAGAAAGCAAGGCCTCCTAGGACCTTTCGGAACATATTCAAGGCGATGCCCAGAGCGTCAGTCATGGACGTTCTAAGGATCGGCGTGGTGGGTGCCCCCAGGGGAAGATCCTTTGTTCGGACGCTATCCTCGACTGAAGATGCAAAGGTAGTATCACTCTGCGACATCGACACCAATCTGCTGAAGCAGGTGGCGGACGAGTTTGACGTGCCGAGAATGTACACCGATTACGTGGAGATGCTCGACAATGAGCAGCTCGACGCCGTCATAATCGCTACGCCTATGCACCTCCACGTCCCCCAGTCGGTCGAGGCCCTAAAGAGGGGTGTAAACGTCCTCTCCGAGGTCACTGCTGCGGTGAGCCTCAGACAGTGCGAGGAGTTGGTCCGCGCCTGCAGGGAGAGCGACGCGAAGTACATGCTCGCCGAGAACTACTGCTACAGGCCAAATGTGGTCCTTGTTCAGAGCCTGGTCGAGAGGGGCCTCTTTGGAAGGGTCTACTTTGGCGAAGGCGAATACA
>CAYWSC010000461.1:0-1755 GCA_964460695.1 Hadarchaeota archaeon (SeqCode) | reverse complement strand
CCTCGTCTGATTGATGGCGATAGCCACCTTGTCAGCGTTCCCGGTCTGGGACCCCTCCGCGCGGCCTGACGAGGTTGCGTTATCTTCCTGAGGATCAGAGGGGCATGGCTCGGTCTCGAAGTTTGTCTCCGTCCTCGAATCGATCACCTCAAGCGTGGTCGAATTAACGTAAACGTGACAAAGGTATCTCCCTATGACCTGCAGCATTCCCACGTGCCTAGTGCTGTAGTCCACCGTCACCTCTGCAATCGTTGCGTTGACGCGGACCTCCACTATCCTTTCGCCGAAGCCACCATTTTCCACGTAGTTCGCACTTGAGCGGACGAACTCGAGTGCCACCTCAGCTAGGTCACCGGTTTCGTTCGCTGCGGATACAGCACAAGGAACGGCCAGGGATAGCCCGACTAGAATCAGGCCGATGAAGTCGAACCTTGTCATCATTACCAAGGAGCTTGGTGAAACGATAGTAATAGCTTTCCTGAAACAATCCGTTCCGGCACTCTCAGTTCCCACGGCTGGCCACATCCTAGCCAGATTGTTCAAAACAGATTAAAGACCTGACCAGCCAGCTAGGGAGAGACCGAAAGGCGGGGGATGCTTGGCGCTCGAGGACGATCTTGAGAGGATAAAACAAGATCTCGAACTCATCATGAAGAGGCTCGACCGACTGGAAGAGGCCCTTCAGGCAGGAAACCGCAGTAGGGAGCTTCTATCCATCGTCAAGGGCGGAAGGGCCGGGGTCTCCCTGTATGCGCAGTCCATCGACCTATACGAGCGCCTCGCCAGGGCCCGCCGCCTCATGGACGACCCCAGGCTCGCAGACCCGATTTCGAAGGCAATAGTAGATTCGCTGGCCTACCTTGGAACCGCAACAATCTCGGCAATCGCCCGACATGTGAGGGAAGTAAGGGGCAGCTCCTCTAGGACAACCGTCCGCAAGAAGATAAGAAAGCTGCAAGACCTAGGAATAGTCGAGAAAAAGAGCCCGGGCTATTCGCTTGCGGAGCGGCCTTGAATAAGCCAGATGCTGGCCACACTGACCACGAGAGTTTTGAGGACTGGCCAGCAAGGTGTTATCGGTGATTTCGAATGTCGGAACATCGTGAACATTTCTTGGAATCTGGACCGAGAGACGCAGACGAACTGAAGCAGGTGCTTGCCGCTGTCTCCGAGGGGTTGAAAGATCTAGCCGGCGTGATCCCGGGACTCATAAAGAACACGCTTGCAGCCATCTACTCCGAGGAGTCGGCCAAAGAGCAGGCACGAGCAGTTGCAACATACTACAAGACCCTGAAAGAAAGCGGAATGCCAGAAGAGATGGTGCAGAACCTAGTTCTCGACTACGTGGTCAGCTACAGGGACATAGTCAACATCATCCAAAGCGCAGTGGAGGGAAAACGAAGGGGCAGGCGCACTGGTGAGGGGGAGCCCTCAGAAGAGGGGTCGGATACCGAGTGAATCCAAATCCGCTGGTTGCTTTAGCCCGGCCTCTGGGATGATCCTTATGTCTAGGGGGCGTCTCCACCAAGTGGCAGGCTTCGCGAGCACCTCAGCTTCCGCCATCTACATCCTCACTAGACTAGGCCTATCCGGGACAATCCTCGCAGCCAAGTCCCTAGTCGCGTTATCAGAGGCGTCCGCTCACCTCTCAAAGGCGAAGAAGGTGATGGCTTCGGAGATGGCCAAGGCAGGACTCCCTCCAAATCTCATAGCCGAGATTACAGATCACTACGCCCCCAGCGAAAAAGAGCTCTT
>CAYWSC010000460.1:0-1756 GCA_964460695.1 Hadarchaeota archaeon (SeqCode) | reverse complement strand
GTAAACTTCAAACATGCTCTTTTTCTTTTTTTTTTATTTGCCAACCCAAGTACTCCTAACTATCCTTGGAGGCGGTCTTTACAGACATCTGCACGGGACCTATTCCTCGAGGGGCAGCAGTATCGCTTTCTTCAATATCACAACGCAGGCAGCTAGACCTAGGATCCAAAAGACTACTAGGAGGGCCAGTCTCTGAGTCGCCCTCCTCCTGCTTGCCTGCTGTGACTCCTCCTTCAGCCTCTGTTGGCGCTCCTTCGCCTCCTGGAGGGTCTCGGAGAGGTTGGCACTTATTCGGGAGAATCGGCTGCTCCCCTGGGACGCCCATACGACTGAGTTCAAGAAGAGTTTGGTGAAATTCTCGTCGGCTACCAGCTTTCCGTAATAGATATCAACCCGTGGGCTGGAGACCACGGAGACCCCGGTAAATCCGACCGACCTTCCACCGTTCTCGTTTTGATAGGCGACAACTAGCGGAGCGCCTGTCTCCTGATCCCTGTAGAGGATCGTCGCCCCCTGGGGAAGGCTGGCCTCGCAGTTGGCCAGATACTGCTTCTTCTTGTCACCACACAGGTAGATCCCCATGGATGGCAGCTGGAATGTGTCCGGCAATCCGGAGTTGATATCGTTTCTCTGGTCGACGGTGTAAGTTCTAACCCTGTTTCTTGGACTAGAGAGAAGGGAGACGTTGGCAAATGTCGGAAAGACCTCCTTAGCCAACTCCTGCCCGGATGAGACGTAGCAGGGCTCCTTCATCCCAATTAAGCCTCCACCGTCATCAAAGAACGATTCTAGTGGTTGCTGCAGCCCCTCAACCTCGGCCTTGTTTGAGGCATAGATGATGATGCACTGGGTCTGCGGCAATACCGTTGCCAGGGTCAGTATGTCTGAGCTCAGCACGACCTGGACATTGGCGTCGATGCGCTCATCACTAGCGATCATCTCGGCCATCATCGTTGCGAACCCTGGGTCAGTACCACTGTAGACCAGGATCGTAGGTTTGACTCCCTGGGCATGGGCCATGGCCGCCAGGGAGATGGTCAGTGCGAACAGAGATGCCAGCTTCAAGACGGAATGCTTCATAGCCGCTCACCCTCTATCAGGTTGAAGATGGGTTGGTCGTACAGTTCGCCGTCGAGGTATATCTTCACAACCTCGATCAGAGATATATTCTTCCTAGGCGGGGCGGGCTTCGATCCGAATCCGGCCGGAAGATTAGTTTGGTCAGCCTCCACCGTAAAGATGAACGTGAAGGTATCGTCCTTTTTCACGTCGGTATAGTCCAACCTGCCGGGAGGAGCCGCCGATATGGGCAGTCTGCCAGATCCCTCCCACACCTGGTCGTCAGGGAGATAGTCCGTCTGGTTTGTGTTATGGCTGATGGAGAGAGAAACCATGTTCTCCTGGGGCCTGTAGAAGAATCCGGGGGCCCCCTCGAAGTAGTACCACTCCCCGTTCTCGTCGACGATGGCCGCGTAGGTCAACGCGGTGTTTCTGGCCGCATCCAGGCCTGTAAGTGGTTCTAGGGCCGGTCCATAGTCGTAGAAAACCATCTTGAACTTCGTCCCCTGATACTCGAACTCGGTGTACGTCCTCTCGGGCTCTATGCCGAGGGGCTCGGTCTGGTTCCTCAACCATCCGATCTTGAGGACGTTGTCAAGAACCTCGTCTGGCGAACTAGTTGCGTTGAACTCCTTCCGGGGATCCAACACGTCGCTGTATCTGAGGGATCTCTGTGCCAGCAACGAGAATCTGAATG
>CAYWSC010000459.1:0-1766 GCA_964460695.1 Hadarchaeota archaeon (SeqCode) | reverse complement strand
CAGATGCCTGCGAGGCGGCTCTCCATCTCAGAGACGTCCTCCAGTCGGTGGGCTTCAAGCCCTACGTCAAGACCTCGGGGAAGAGGGGCCTCCACGTCTTCCTCTCCATCGAGAGAAACCTAACCTTCGACCAGACTAGGGCGTTCGCCCAGAGCATAGCCCATCACCTGGAAAAGGCCACTGGTGGAAAGGTAACTACGGCGAAGACCCGGGAGGAGAAGAGGGGCAAGGTCTTCCTCGACCCATCACAGAACGCGTGGGGAAGGTCGCTGGCAGCGCCATACAGCGTCCGCTCAACCCCAGATGCCACCGTCTCTACTCCGATAACATGGAGGGAGTGCGAGAGGTGCATCGAACCCCGCGGTCTGAACATGAGGAGCCTGCCTGGCAGACTTTCAACGATGGGTGATCCGTGGAGAAACATGCAGGCGGAGAAGCAGGACGTTGAGGAGGTCCTGGGATAGATCTCGTCCAGCAAGGGCCTTGCACGAGCAGAGCTGCAAACATTTGTTAGATATGGCTCTGCATCTCGAGAGGCCATGACGTCTAGTTCAGCGGTTCGCTTCGAGGGGATACGTGGCGTCATCTTCGACCTGGATGGGACGCTTATAGACTCGTACTCGGCTCATATAGATGCCTGGGTTCGCACCGCGCGCTCCTTCGGCGTCGAGGCGGACGAGGAGGACGTCAAGCCACACCTAGGCAGGTCCAGCGAGGACATAGCCAGGGCCCTCCTCGGAGCGGTGGGCGATGAGAAGGTAAGACAAGCCTACCAGCTCAAGGATAGGATCTACTACGAACTGATACCCCGACTCGTAAGATCCGTCCCGGGTGCGCGTACGACGCTTGCCGAGCTTAAGAAGAGGGGCTATCTGGTCTGCATCGCCTCGTCCAACCCCGCTGGGGTCATCGAGAGGAGCCTCCGGTCAACCGGCCTCTGGAGCAACGTGGATGAGGTCGCAAGCCAGGACGAGGTGAAGAGGGGAAAGCCCGAGCCCGACCTCTTCCTGCTAGGAGCCAAGAAGCTTGGCTTGGAGCCCCACGTCTGCCTCGGCGTGGGAGACACGTCCTACGACGTCCTATCTGCCAGAGGCGCCGGGATGAGGACGGCCGCATTCAGCGGTGGTGTCCAGTCAGAAGAGGAGTTAAGGAAGGTGAGGCCAGACGTGGTCATAGGCGACCTTAGGAACCTGCTCGACCTGCTGCCGGAGAGATCCGGATGACAAGGACTGTTCGCTGCAGCGCTCCCGGCCGGGTGTGCCTCTTCGGGGAGCACCAAGACTATCTCGGCCTCACCGTGGTGCCGTGTGCCCTCAACCTCCGCTGCACGGTGTCCGGCGTCCCTCGAAGCGACGGCGAGTTCAAGATACGCGACGTGATACACGGATGTGAGTGGTCCTTCCGTTCAGATCAACTCTCCTATAGCGGCGAGGACTCTGACTATCTCAAAGCGGTGGTCGCAGTCATGGCCGAGCAGGGAATGAAGATCGGCGGGGCCACAGTCGAGATCTCCAACCAGGTGCCTCTCAAGTCCGGCCTTTCCAGCTCGGCGGCGCTGCTCGTCTCGTGGGCAAAGTTCCTCGACCTCGCCTTTGGCCTGAGGCTCGAGCCACTGGAGCTGGCCATGCTGTGCTACAGGGCGGAGCATGATGAGCTCGGCGTTCCCTGCGGGGTCATGGACCAGATATCGTCCAGCTTCGGAGGGGTGGTGGAGATCCAGTGCCGCGACCCCCCAAAGGTCTCTAGGCTCGCGGCAAGGCTGGAGG
>CAYWSC010000458.1:0-1768 GCA_964460695.1 Hadarchaeota archaeon (SeqCode) | reverse complement strand
TCAGCTCGGAATAAAGCAGCTCGGCGACCGAATGCCGTACCAGGCGATTCCTCTCCTGAAGAACGGCTGTGCGAACACCTCCTTCAACCTTGACACTCTGGAACAGGTCCTTACAAAGAGCTAGCTGTAGATCTTGCCAGCTGCTGACCCTATGAGAAGTCCTCCGATAGCCTTAAGAGCTCGAGCCTGCGTGACGTCCCTGAGTAACAGCACTGTAGACCTCGGTGCCTCCCTCGGCGGGTGGGGACGTGTCGAGTCGTAGACAATCAATACTCGTGGTGGGGGCAAGGGACCTGGACAGCGGCAAGACGACCGTCGCCCTCGCGCTCCTCCAAGCCTTGCGAAGAAGGGGTCGATCCTGCTGCGGATTTAAGCCGAAGGCAGGAAACAATCTCTGGTACGACTTTGACGTCGTCTCCAAATCCCTTCGTCAGGGGAGGCTGTTTGGCCACGATGCGCAGCTCCTGAGGCAGTACTCCTGTGTCCCCCTGGTCGAAGAACAGGTAAATCCGGTCCACAGACTCCATCCTGTTCCATCTACGGGACCACCCGCCCCGTCTGCGTTCTTCGTTCTCGACCGCGTAAGCACCTGGAACAACGGTCACCTTCAGACGGCCGTCGTGAACAGGATGTTCGAGGCCAGCCGGGAGGCTCTGCCGCTCGTTGACCGCTTCCTATCCCGATGCGACCGCGTCGTATACGTGGAGGATACGAGACAGTTGGCCGATCTAGCTTCGACCCTCTACGAGGAGGCCATAGCATCGGCCCACAGGATGCTCAAGACTAGGTGCGACACCATCGTCTGCGAGAGCTTCTCCGATGTGGCCGTTCCCTGGGGAGGCATGGAGAGACCTGACACCGTCCTTGTCGTCGCGCCTGGCGAGGTGAGAGAATACGACCCGGACAAGTACTTCCAAGCGGCGAGCATGCTCTCTGGAATGCTGAACGAGACCTCGACGGGCCGAATCCTCGAAGTACTCGAGCCCCTGAGAACAATGAGGATACCGCCTTTGACGAGCGACAGGAGGGTTGAACGGCTTCAGCAGCAGCTGTCCCAGATCGTCTACTAGGCTGCACCCTCCGCCCTCCGGTTATACATAAGAAGCACGGGGGCATCGACGGATTCGATCAGCTTGCCGCTTAGAGACTTCGGCTGGATATGGGAAGGGCAAGGCGTAGACCCAGGCGTATATCCCTCAATCCTGGGGGTGGGAGATGGAGCCCGCTACTTCGGCCTGAGAAAAGTCTGCTACATGTTCCATCCGAACGACGAGTTTGCAATGCAAAGGCTGGCCGACATGGAGGAGGTGGTGTGCGACATATCCAAGTGGAAGTGGACCACGACTCCAGATGGCGGCATAAAATGCCAACCTGACTCGTCGAAGCAGACGGTCGTAGAGGAGGCCAAGAAGGTCAGCGAGCTCTCCACCACCTACGCCAACATATCGGGTGCGATCCACGATGACTTCCTCGGACTAGCAAGGAGATACGGCTACTCACCCCAGGACTACGAGGAAGTATACCAAGCGTTGAAGTCTAGGAATGACAGTCTCAAGCTCTGGATTGTAGTCTACACCCACGAGCTTTCCGAAGAGAACTGGGACCCCTTCAGAAAGTTCGTCGACGTCGTCAACCTGTGGGTCTGGAACTCGAAGGACCTTGTGCGTCTCGACGAGGACATAGAGAGGTGCAGGAGCCTGTTCCCTGGAAAGCCACTCATCATTGGTTGCTATCTGAGGGACTACCCCGCGAGGCGGCCCATGCCGAT
>CAYWSC010000457.1:0-1769 GCA_964460695.1 Hadarchaeota archaeon (SeqCode) | reverse complement strand
GTTTCTATCATTCCCCCGTAGCGGATTACCCTTCGGGGACTTCGCACCTACCCTTCCCCACGGGGGAGGCTATCCTTACCCGGCCGTTCCCGTAGTCGTCCCTAGGCCGGTCATTAGCAGGGATCGACTCGGCCATCAAGGAGGGACTTGCAAAAAGGGGTTCCAGACCCATCATGACTCTTAGCACGTCGCGGACAAACCATCCCTGCGGCGAGCAGCCAGGGACAAACCAACCTTTCGACCTGTGTCTCTTCAGACAGTTGCCGACGATCAACAGGTTTCCACCGGCATCTTTGGGTACGTCCACCCCAGGGCCGACGGCGATTGTGACACTTCCCAGTTTCTCTTTGAGGATGTCGAGCTCTCCTGCATCTTTCATTCTTTGGAGAGAAACGGAGAGTGATCCAACACATCCTGAGCAAGCCCTGCCAGAGATTATCCTTATCCCGGGATACAGCTCGTCTAGACTCTTAGGCGGCGATTTGAACAACCTTGATACGGATGATATCGGATCGCCCAATAGGTGTGCATCCATCGGAGAGGGCTGTAGACCTATCTCTTCTGCAATCTCGAGATGCTTGACCTCGTTCAAGGACATTCCCATGATCTCGATACATGTAGCATCGACGAGAAGAGGAGACCTCCCGCACACTACCACTCCAAGTTCAACTGGGTCTCCACTAATAGGTCCCATTCCTTCTTGGCCAACCTCGCCGTCGACGATGATCAAGCCGTGGCGTATGACCGAAGCCAACTCTGCTATACAGCGGTCCAAGCCGAGAAAGTGAAACCTCTTCTTCTCCCTGGAGGGAAGAAGACCCTTCAAGTTCTTCATGGACAGAGTAACACATGTATTCACATGGCTCTTCACAACGGGGACGTTTATGAAAAAGTCACATTCCAGGTACGTCCGAGGAAGCAGAACACTACCAAGAAGACTTTCGCCTGGAATGCGGGTTTCGACAAGCTCATCTCTTCCGAGGTTCAACAGCTCGACTCCACGTTCCTCAAGTCTGTCAAACCCGGTGGCTTGAAAGATGTCGACGGACTCCATTCCAATTGATGGTGATTCGCCAACGATGATCTTCGAGGGATCCGTCTCCTCTAACAGGCCGACTATCGCCTCGACGAAGTGGGGGCTGGTTGTCGTACCTGTCCACCATGGCTTGTTCCATCCAAGGTTGGGCTTTATGAGGACCTTCGATCCCTTTTGAGGAAGAATCTCCGAAGGCTTGCCTAGGAGTTCGACGCATCGGCGGATAGATCCCGACAGGTCGTCTGGATCTATCTTCTTCAGTGCAACCTCTGTTTCAAGCTTCGAGGAAGGCAGCTGTCGACCGGTCCGACTTGACATCGAGATGCCCTCCGGTTCTGTCACTCCGTCGAGGGTTCTTGTGTACTCACCCTATTACATGTATCGAGAAAAGCGGGCAGTTAGGGGCGACGGTCGGAGCCGTATTTGGACTTAGCTGCCTTCGACCTTCACCATCTTCACGACGGTGTCTGCAACCGATGTAACGTGAATGCGATCGCCCTTCTTCCAGCCGAGGGTGTCGACGAGGTTCTTTGGAATTGTAATTGTGTACTGTGTGGTCTCGCCGCCCTTGGGGAGGGGATGGGACTTCTCCTGTAGCCTGACGGAGACCGGTGGGATCTTTACTTCAAAGGTCTCAAGGAGCCAAGTTCCATTGTTATCCCATATGTCTGCGTAGAACCGGTTTCCCTGCTTCCTTATGCATCCTCTAGGAGTGGAGCCCGAAAAAACGGAG
>CAYWSC010000456.1:0-1773 GCA_964460695.1 Hadarchaeota archaeon (SeqCode) | reverse complement strand
TTGGAAGACTTAGCTTCTTGGACGAGGTAGTCGTAGTCACTAGCAGTCAGGAGAGAGCTGAAGAGATCGGAAGCCTTACGGGGCTTCCATGCTTTCTGGACTCGTACCCAGGGATCCTGGGGGGAGTCTCCTCCGGCCTGCAGCATCTCTTATCCCGAGAAGTCCTCGTTGTAGGCGGGGACATGCCGCTGATCAACCGCTCCGTCGTCGAGTTCCTCTTCTCCTTTCTAGAAAGCTACGAGGCTGCCGTCCCGACGCATCCAAACGGGTTCATAGAACCTCTCCACGGCGTCCTAAGGCGTATTAGAGCATCGGAGGTCCTTTCGACCATGGGAACGAGGCGCAGGAAGGTTAGATGCCTCTACGAGAGACTGCGAACCGCATGGGTACCGGTCTCTCAGCTGCAAAGATACGACCCGGAACTGGAGTCGTTTACGAACATCAACGACATCGAGACCGCGCGGACAGTTTTCCCCGCCTCGTTCACGTCCCCGGCAGCAGCTCGGAACTCAAGATCCTCCTCATCGCGATCAGCAAGGGCGCTTACCTCATCGCTGCCGCGACGTTAGACGTATACAGTCGATGCCTCGCTCGGGTGGGAAAGGGTCGAGCCCATTACCTTGGAGATTGCGCTTCGGAAGTCTTCATCTGTGACGTAGCTACGCCTCTGCCTAATCGCAAACATTCCTGCCTCTGTACAGATATTCTTCAAGTCTGCACCCGACGCCGACTCCGTCATCCTAGCTATCGATTCTAGATCCACGCCCCTCAGGTTCATTCTGCGCGAATGAATCTGGAGGATGCTGAGCCGTGCCTTCTCGTCTGGAAGTGGAAACTCTATTAGCCGGTCAAACCTGCCGGACCTCAGCAGTGCAGGATCGAGGATGTCAGGCCGGTTCGTCGCGCCAATCACCTTGATGTTTCCGCATGGATCGAATCCGTCTATCTCGGAGAGAAGCTGCATGAGAGTTCTCTGCACCTCTCTATCCGAGCTTGTCCCGCTGTCAATCCTTCTGGCACCAATCGCATCGAGCTCGTCTATGAATATGATGCAGGGCTGCCTCTCCTGGGCGAACTGGAAGATCTCCCTAACCATCCTAGCACCCTCTCCAATGTACTTCTTCACCAGCTCAGACCCGACTATCCGAATGAAGGTGGCATTGGTCTGGCGGGCGACGGCCTTGGCCGCCAGCGTCTTACCTGTGCCAGGCGGACCGTAGAGAAGAACGCCCTTTGGTGGGTCGACCCCCACCTCCTTGAAGAGGTCGACGTTGGTCAGCGAGAGCTCCACAATCTCCCTTAGCTCCTTTATCTGGTCGTCGAGTCCCCCTATGTCCTCATAGGAGACCTCGGGGCGATCTACCAGCTCGAGCCCAAGAACAAGCGGGTCCTTCGGGGCAGGCAGCACGTCGACAATGGCATAGTTCCTGCTGTTCAGCGCAACTCTTGTCCCCGGGACAAGGCTCTTCTGGTCAACGAACTCGGATATCTCGACGACGAACTCTCCGTTGTGGCACCGAACTATGGCCTTGTCGTCATCGAGCTTCTCGACGAGGGTCGAAGAGACAAGCGGAACCTCATGCATCTTCCTGATCTCTGAACGGAGCGTCTTCAGCTCCTTCTCCAATCTGAGGTATTCCCGCTCAATGTTCCTCTTCTCGAACTCGAGGTACCTTATTTTCTTGTGAAGCTGGATATTTGTGCTCACTATCTCGTCCGTGTCGCTTGTCGCTCCAGCTTCTGACACTCGGCCCTCCTCCCGAACAGCGGGCG
>CAYWSC010000455.1:0-1779 GCA_964460695.1 Hadarchaeota archaeon (SeqCode) | reverse complement strand
TTGCGTATAGGGGGCTTGGTGATCTCGTCGAGCCTGCCGGCGCAGAAGTCGCAGACCGAGTATCCGTCGCCCCACTCAACCAGGGCCGCCCTGGCTGCCTCGGTGAGCCTGCCGCCCGTCTGGAGTGGGTCGACGTTTATCATCCCCAGGGTCTCTCTCCGCGGGTAGGCTCCCTGTCCGCCCATCGCAGAACCAGCCGACTATCTGTTTTTATGGTTTTTCGAATACAAGGGCATCGCTGGCCGCAATGCTCTTGCAGGCCGCGTGAGATGCTTTCCCCACTTCAGTTACCCATAGGAATGCGACAGGGCTACGGTCGAGATAATAGTGCACCCAATCACGATGAACCAATGTCGGATCCCCATTCCCATCGCGTCTTTGATATGTACTCGCGGCGACTTATGCCTACCTCGTAGCTACAGCCCTGCTTCTCTGGGTGAGTCGTCCAATAACGTCAGGGATCAGGTCCGTCCTTAGCACCCTATGTGCCTGAATGACCAAAGTCCGTCAGAACCGCTTCGTGATATCTTGAGGGTCTCTGACGACCCGACGTGCTGATTCAATGTGGAGCTAGAAGAAGAAATTGCCAATGACGGCGATGAATATCCCCACTAGGATCGGTACCACGAACCTGTAGGTCACAGTGGTCAAAGTGCTCACGTTTTCTGAGAGGCGCCTCACCGACTCCGACATCTCGGAGAGGGTCTCGGTTTCCAGAGTCCTGAGATAGTCTTTGTCGACCTTTGGGATCCTGCCGTCCTTCTGTTCCTCGCCAGACCGGAAGCCTTCCGAGGCGGGGGCGGCGAGCCTGTAGAAATCAATGGTGCATATGGAGCCCTGATAGTCCAGAGTTATGGTCCGAGGCGAGGCATTATAAATGCCCAACACAAGATATCCATCCCACCCGGGGTGGATCTGAAGACCTGCCAGGAGGACGATTCCCTTCCTCACGTAGTACGATTTCATCCCTATGTGAGCCGTTATGTCGTTGCCTAGAGAGATCCTCTCCAGCGACGTCAGAAGAGCGAATTGCCCAGCCTTCAGAGCCATGCTCCGCTTCCGCTCCATGTCTATCTCTTCAACCTGCCCACTTACCAGCATTCTCTTTCCGACGCGCAAATCGTAGCTGGCTGGCTGCAAATTCGGCTCGTAGAAAGGCTCAATCACTATCTTTCCAGCCCTCATGGCCTCTCGAATCTCGACATCTGACAGAAGCAACGTTTCCCCCTCCAGCCTCTATGATCCTCTACTCAGTGTGAGTTGATTACAAGACGGTGGGACAGACAAGCATTTGACCGTGCGTAGGGCAGCTCTTAAACGTTTTTTGACCCACCCCACACTGTGAGTCGGAGAGAGGATTACTCAAGATTCAAACACAAAAGGTAGGATGAGGTGGAGAATCCCAAGAGCAGCAGTAACAGTTCTCCACGCGGAAGTCGTACTTGTTGTCGAGCTCTCTAAAGAACCTATGGAGGTTCAAAGGAATGGGCGAGCAAATACGCCTCCTAAGCTCTAGAGGATGAAGAAAGCCTATGCGCCGGCTCAGACCCTACCGGCGTGCCCGAGGACGCCTGTCTGATGGAGAAGAGGACCCTGAGACGGAGAAACCGACGGGACCAAAGGGGCCAGCCCGGCTCGGCGTAATCGAGACAGAGACGGTGGCCGTGGCACCCTACTTGAGTCCGGCGAATCTCGTGGTTCCGACCTGCCTGTAGAGCCTTCGCCTTATCATGAGGGTCCACAGCACGAATCCTGCAAACATGGAGGTTCCGCTGACGG
>CAYWSC010000454.1:0-1786 GCA_964460695.1 Hadarchaeota archaeon (SeqCode) | reverse complement strand
AGCCGGGGTCCTTCCCGCCGCCGGGGGTGAGGCGTGTAACCTCCGAGAGTTGATTTGCCCCTTGTTTGAGGAGGACTATGTTGTACCCGCCGAAGACGTTGTGCTGCTCGTACTCGTCCCACGGGACGCTTTTTATAAACTCGTTTTCAAAGTCTGTGACGACGTTCTTCCCGTCGGGGCCATAGGCTGAGGTGCACTCGACGGGCATTACCTTGTCAAGGACGGTGTCGCCCCACGAAGGAAAGCCAGCGGCGCCACCGAAGGATTCGAATCCTCCAGCCATAAAGATGCCCATGCCGTCCTCCATGCATGAATCGACCATCCAGTGGATGACCTCGGCAGGGAAGCTTTCCCACGAGCAGTCATCGAGCCCTATGATGTCATACTTCGATACCATGGCCTCCCTCGTCCTGGGCATATATAGCCTCATCGCCCGCTTGACCTGCGACGGTGGAATTCCGTACAGGTTGCCCGCGACCGGGGTGGTGGAGAGCAGGGGGTCGAATTTGAAGACCTGGTATGGGCTTGCCCAGAAGGGAGCCCCAACGTACAGTATTCTGATGATGCCCGTCTCCGGATCCCTCTTCAAAACCTTGGCCTGAGCAAGGCCAGCAGTGAGGAGAAAGACGAGGAGAACGGCGAGCCAGAACCTCACATTACGGGTACCTCTTTTCACGTGATAAAAATCTTGTGGCAAGCCTACCCCGACACCTGCATCTCGAATATCTTGCGGAGAAGGCCCTTCTCTCTCTCACCCCTCGCTATCGCGGCGAGAAAGGAATTGGAAAGCTCGTCCAGGTCGACCCTCGTGATCACCTCGTAGAAGAGGTCGGAGGTTCTTACAGACCTCACCTTCGAGGCGGGGAGCGAGGCTAGGGTATAGACGTTTCCCGTGACAGGAGAAGAGACATCGGGGACCTCCCTCACCACGGTCCTCTGCACATCCTTGGGAAGCGTCTTGAGCAAGTCGTCCCTGACGACCAGCTCGTGCCTCAGGGCGACGACGATCTCGCTCACGGCGAGCCGCTCGTTCACCAACACGTCCATAACGTCGCCAAGACGCCTCTCTCTACGGTCCAGGATCCAGCCCTGGTCCCCCAAAGAGAAGCATCCTCCTGGGCGGGTGGGCAGAGAGAGACCGCCGATGACCAGAGCTCCCTGCCTGAATCTTGCCGACGACGCGTCAAGGTATATGGTCCTTCTCGAGAAAAGGCCGGATCTAGCTTCGAAGGCGCATACGCGGAGCGCTGAGGTTGAGACGAGGACCCCCCGGATCCTGAACCTTCCCGCTTTGCCGGAGGATAGAAGCGATTTCAGCGAGATGAGGCTCTTGCCCTCCCCTCTGTACACGCAGCTACTGGTGGGTGATGAGGGAAAAGTCTTTCTCAAGCTTGGCGATCAAACGGATTTGATGAGGATTCCGTAAATGCTTAAGAGGCGCCGTGGGGAGGTAGGGGTGGTGAGAGGATGGATATTGCGACGGTGGCGAATCTCCTCCTGGTCGCTTCGGCAGTGATGTTCATCTCCGCGGTCGCCTACAGGATCGGATCGGCAGTTGTCAGAACCCCAAGGGGCACCCCTGCCTCTCCTGCACCAGAGGCAGAGGTAGAGCTGGGGCTCAGCCTCGCTGAGGAGAGGAAGGCCGGCTCACTGGAGCTCCCAACGCCCAGCATGAGTCTAGGCCACTATGCCTCCGAGATCGTTGAGGGAGTTCTCAACAGCAAGGCTGAGGAACTCGACGAGATAGCAAGGGGTTTGGTTGACTACGCGGTTGCCCATGGAGCGA
>CAYWSC010000453.1:0-1790 GCA_964460695.1 Hadarchaeota archaeon (SeqCode) | reverse complement strand
CGGAGAAGAAGAGGCTCCGACTCGGCGATCCTCTACGCGTCAGGCGGGAATGCTAGGAGAGCCGCATCATCTGGACTGGTGGACTTCATAATCCCGGACCACAGAGACTCTGTCTCGATCAGGTACGCGGCCGAGAACCAGGTCGCGGTGGCCTATCCCTACACGGATCTCCTCGTTGAACGGTCCGTGAGGAGAGCCAATGTCATTTCTCGGTGGAGTTCGATTCACCTATCCTGTCGCAAGTATGGCGCCACGGAGATCGCGGTCTCGTTTGCCACGGACAGCTATCTGATGAGGCGACCGAGAGACGTAAGCTGGATCATTTCAGCGTCCCTGGGTCTTGGAGAGGAGGAGGCCCTTGACTGGACCTCTACAAACCCTATGCACGTGGTGGAGCGTGCCTCGGAGAGGAGAAGAGCCGATGACTAGGGTTCGAAGGAGGTACATCGCGTTCGAGGTCTTGGGCGAGGAACCAGTCAGCGAGGAGCAGGTAGCAAGAGCGATAACTGAGGCTCACTTGAAGTTTTCGGGCGAGCAGAGATTTGGCCGATCCTCCCCGCGCATCATCTCG
Source organism: Hadarchaeota archaeon (SeqCode) (assembly GCA_964460695.1). Classification (GTDB taxonomy): domain Archaea; phylum CAYQAE01; class CAYQAE01; order CAYVLA01; family CAYVLA01; genus CAYWSC01. The sequence goes on along the minus strand of CAYWSC010000453.1, from coordinate 1,219 downwards.
TTCGACGAGCAGCGGCAGATAGGAATCGTCAGGAGTTACCTAGAGGGGGTAGCAGAGCTTAGAGCTTCCCTCTCCCTGATAACCAGGATAGCCGGAAGACGCGTAGCCGTAAACGCACTAGGTATGTCTGGGACGCTGCGCGCCTGTAAGGATAAATTTATTAGAAAAACGCGCCCGAAGGCGCTTGAAAGAGTGGAAAAGAGGTACGAGGAGGAAGATCCGGGAAAGCTCGGCGAGCTCGCCGGGATTAAGGCTCTGCCCCCTGGATCCGTAGTCAGAGTTTCTCGGAAGGAATTCTTGGTCAAGCGGGTTTTCAACGACGGCAGGGTTGACCTAGAGAGCGACGAAGGATCCTTCGGGTTCACCGTGCTGGACCTCCTTGGATCTAGCCTCGGAAACGAGGGATGATGATGGGTTTCGAACCCTCCCAGGGAGGGTCAAAAAAAGGCGACTGCCGTGCAACTGAAGTGGATACTCGCAGTTCTTTGGCCGTCGGCCAATTTACTTCTCGGCAGGCGGCGGACGTCGAGGGGCCGTGGGGGTGGCCAAGTGGTTAGTGTAGACGAGGCAGTCGTGGCGAGATTCGCATCACACGGATCCAATTTCGAAGTCCTTGTGGATCCGGATCTCGCTGCAAAGGTTAGGGAAGGCGAGAACGTGGAACTCGAGGACCTGCTGGCAGTCCAACAGGTTTTCAAGGATGCGAGAAAGGGGGACAGAGCGTCCGAGCGGCATCTCAAAGAGGTTTTCGGCACCGACGACCTGAAAGAAGTCGTCTACAAGATAATTCGCTCAGGTGAGATTCAGCTCACCACCGAGCAGAGGAGGGCTATGGTGGAGGAGAAGAGGCGGGCGGTGATAGCATTCATCTCCAGAAACGGCACGGATCCCAGAACCGGCCTGCCTCACCCCCCGTCCCGGGTCGAGAAGGCGATGGCCGAGGCAAAGGTGAGAATAGATCCGTTCGAGTCGGTCGAGAACCAGGTCAAGAGGGTAGTCAAGCAGCTGAGAACCCTCCTTCCGATCCGCTTTGAAGTTAGAACGATAGCGGTGAGAATACCTGCGGAGTACATCGGAAAGGCCTATGGCAGAGTCCTAGCCTATGGTGAGCTGAAGAAGGAGGAGTGGCAGAAAGACGGATCCTGGATCGGTCTAATCGAGATTCCGACTGGAATGGAGCAGGACTTCTATTCGGAGCTCGGCAAGCTCACCCAAGGAC
>CAYWSC010000452.1:0-1803 GCA_964460695.1 Hadarchaeota archaeon (SeqCode) | reverse complement strand
GGAAGTGGGGCGAAGAGCTGGCGATATGGGTCAACGTGCCCGAGGTGATATTCTACCGTTCAGCCGACGGGGTGAAGAGCTACATCCGCTCACTCTTAAGGGAGGCGGCACCTGGACGGGGCCTTGTACTGGGAATAACCGAGACGGTTCCTCCGGACCACAGGGACAGAGGGCTGGAGGCCATAACCGAGGTCGTCATGGAAGAGGGCAGGGTACCGATACGCCTCTAGCTTGGATCTAGAACAGCTTTAAGAGCGGCTTCTGTGCGGTTGCGACTCAAGAACGTGGGGCAGAGGTGATTCTGTGTTCGTCCTGTTCGTAAGGCACGGCAAGGCAGGCCCACCAGCCAGACCAGAGGAGGGAACCCTGACCGAGGAGGGTATTCGGCAGGCCGAGCTCACAGCAAAGGCTCTGGAAGGCCAGAAGATAGAGAGGTTGTTCTCGAGCCCCTATCCGAGGGCTATGCAGACAGCTCTAATAATCTCCAGACGTCTCGGACTCCCCGTCGAGATCCGGCACAGGATGCACGAGAAGACCGGCCCAGGCGGCGCGAGGCAGACCAAGAGCGACATTCAACGCAGGTTTCCACAGTTCGTGATCCCCGAGGAGATGCCTGAGGAGTGGTGGCCGGACCACGAGGAGAGCTGGGAGGACGTGTACGAAAGGGTCAGGCCCGTTGTTGAGGAGTTCAAGGGGCTTGAAGGAACCCATGAGCGGATCGTGGCCGTTGCCCACGGGGGCTCGATCGACGCGATGCTCTCCGTCTGGGTCGATGCCCCGCCAATGGAGAAGGCGAGGTTCTACCACCACAACTGCTGCTTCTCGCTCGTCTCGTACAAGGAGGGGAGAAGCAGGATCCACTACGTCAACCAGGTGGCTCATCTGGGCGAGAGGGAGCTGTTCTTCGACTAGCCTATCTGGCCTTCTTGAGGTGCTCCTCCAGGAATCTGAAGGCTCCCTTGCCGTGGAAGGAGTGCTCGCCCTCAAAAATCTCGATTCCGATCTTGTCGGGGCAGCCAAACACCTCGTATATGGCCTTTGCCTTCTCGTATGCGTAGAGGGTTGCCTTGTACGGGAATATAGAGTCCTTCGTCCCACTCTCAACGAAGAGGGCCCTGGGCGCGATAAGACCAGCCAGGTCGTACATCTCGGCGTATCTGAGCATGCCGGGGATGTAGTTGTCCATACAGTGGGGTATGCTCATAATGCTGTCCCTGAAGGTGTTGAAGTAGCCGCTTACCACTGCCGCCTTGACCCTTTCGTCGACGCAGGCTAGGTGGAAGGTCGTGGTTCCGCCCCCGGATATTCCCATGGCTCCAAGCCTCTCCGGATCGACCTCGGGCCTTGTCTGGAGGAAGTCCAGAGCCCTTATTGCGTCGTACACCCTCCACCCTATCATGGTCTGGCCGAGAAGCAGGGCAGCCCCGGAGGCCGGTTGGCACGACGAGGTTCCAGGACCGGCCTCCTTCGCTCTCTGATCCCTCCTTCTCCCAAATCCGAACTGCTCTATCGCCAGGGCGGCGTAGCCGTGTTTGACGCATTGGAGGGCGAAGTCCATCTGGTAGCCGCCGAGCTCTTTTCTCATCGAGCCGTCCTCCTCTATCCCAACTATGTCGTCAACACCTCGACCGTGTCCGTGGAGACAAAGGATCGCTGGCAGGCTCTCTTCTCGCCTGTCCCTGGGGAGAAGGAGATAGGCGAAAACAGACAAGTTTCGACGGCTTTGGAAGACGATGCTTTCTCGGCGCTACGAGGGGAATTCCCTAACCTCTAGGATCCGTGGGTTGAGGTCAGACTGGTCGG
>CAYWSC010000451.1:0-1808 GCA_964460695.1 Hadarchaeota archaeon (SeqCode) | reverse complement strand
CTCGATGTGTCTGTTCGGCGATCTCTGAGAGCATGGATGCCACCCTCCTGAACACCCTGTGCGGCCTGATCCCCACCTTCTTCATCCTCGCCGCCACCTCAGAGATGTAGCTCTGGACCATCTGTCCAATTCTGTAGGAGGCCAGATCTAGCATATCCTCTGCCGAGAGGTATGCCCAGCCTCTACGGATGTAGAACTCGACGAGGTCGCTGGGCAGCCATAGGAGGCTTGTCCACCTGGTCTTGAATCTGATCTCGTTTGTAAAGGAGTATGTCCCCGTCCTTGTCCTGGGGGAGAGGAACTTTCTCTGCGCCATGATCTTGTACATGTCGGACCGCGGAATCTCTCCCTCGACGACCCTTTCGACTTTCATATCGGGCAAGAGCTCCAAGATGCCGTCGCGGATCCTCATGTAATGGGCCTTAAGCCTCCTCCGGTAGATCTCCCTGTTTGCCTCCACGACCATTCTCGCCTCGAAAGAGGAGGGCGGAAAGGTCGAGGCGCATGCCTGCATCAGAAGGTACAGCACAGAGATGTCGAAGGCCGGGTCGGGAGGGTTGACAAGTGACTCCGGTGGTGCCCTTTCAGACTCTATTGGAACTCCGTCAGCCGTCGTCCTAGGGGTCGAGAGCCACTCCACCCTCTCCCTACATGCCCTGACATACTCCTCTCCAAGCTCGTCGAGCCTTGGAGCAGATCTCGCGAGCTCACGGGCCTCCGAAGAGAACGGGTTTAGCAGGATCTTCTCGACGGCGAACCTATCCACAGATAGACCTTCTGTGTATGAATAAAAATCTGCTATCCCATCGCCAGAAGCGCAGTGCCCCCAGCTACCGAGAAATACGCCCCGATGAGGATGAGTACGATCGAACACGCAACGAGAATGCCTTTGTAGACCGAATTCGTCATGTAACGCGTCCCCATAGCCACCCCGCCGCTGACCAGGCTGAACCACGAAAGATCGCTCAGTATGTGGCCGGAGTAGAAGACCGGGACCCCGAGCGGCCCGAGATTGCTGGAGTACGCGATATAGCTGAGCCCGACCGTCGCCCACCAGAGGGACCAGTATGGGTTGGATGCGCTGGTTACTATGCCGTCGAGAACGGGCCTTGCCATGGATTCCTGGGTCTTGTAGGACGACTTGGCAGGTGCCGAGGGGATAACCGCCAGTCCGCGCCTAGCGTCGTTGAGGATCGAGATGCCGAGGAGAACGAGGACGGCTCCGCCGCAGAGCATAAGCGGGTTCATGACGACGGGTCTTTGCAGTATTCTTCCAGCTCCAAGCATGATGCCAATGACCAGACTAACCTCGATTATCCCGTGCCCAAGGACGATGAGGGGTCCAGCCCTGAAGCCCATCCGCGCAGACCTGTTGATCGTTGCTACGAGCACGGGTCCAGGCATCATTGCTCCGCTGAGACCTATGACGAAGGACGTGACAAACACGAAGAGAAGGGAGTTCACTTCAGGCCCGGCTCAGAATTTGGCTAATAACTCTCTTCTCTCTTGCCTCCAAGAGTCGCACGCAGCCATCGATATCCGAGGAGTGGGCTGTGACGGTGCAGATCGGCGCTCCCTGCTTGATCCTAGAGCCCGGGCTGGGCACGTCCCTGACGAAGGAGAAGCCAAGCCGAGGAACCGTAACATCACAGGGTGCGAAAGCAACCCTTCTTCCCCAAAACCCGCTCGAGGGTCGTAACCGAGGCAGGTCCACACCCCTACAGGCCTTGACGTGGCAATCGAAGACCGAAACCCCAGAGGAAGCCTCTACGACTTCGAGGCTGCCTTGCAGGCGGGGATTGACCTCG
>CAYWSC010000450.1:1413-1809 GCA_964460695.1 Hadarchaeota archaeon (SeqCode) | reverse complement strand
AGTATATCCCAGATCTCATCCAACTGGGAGTCGACATACTGAACCCTCTGCAGGTCACGGCGAGGGGGATGGACCCTGCGAGGCTGAAGTCTCAGTTTGGGGATAGGTTGACTTTCTGGGGAGGAATCGATACGCAGCACACTCTTCCGCGAGGCAGCCGGGAGGAGGTGAAACAGCAGGTCAGAGAACGTGTTGCCGTTCTGGGAGAGCGTGGGGGATACGTCGTGAACTCCGTTCACAACATCCAGGCTGACGTCCCGCCCGAGAACATTTTGGCCATGTATGACCCAGCCCTGCGTCAGGACCGCTGAGGCGGAGGGCCTATCCTATGCCCAAGAGCGCTTTCTCTTCTTCTCCTTTTTCTTCTTCGGCTTTTTCTGTCTATTTCTATTCTTT
>CAYWSC010000450.1:0-1403 GCA_964460695.1 Hadarchaeota archaeon (SeqCode) | reverse complement strand
TTCCCATAGTCAACTCCCCCCCTCTTCCCGCCTGGCGAGGTAGGACCGCTCTCTCAGAGGTCACTCGCAGATGTCGATTCTCGGGGCGAAAAAGGACCGAAGCCGCAAAAAAGCGGACTCGGCGAGAAAATCCACAATATCGATCTACATAGGCAGAGTTGCTTGCCTGCTGAAGCAGCAAGAACCACCGTTGCAGGCCCTTCCTCAGGCCTTAGTAGCGTCTCGGTCTGTGCTTCCTATAGCATTCGTCACAGTAGACAGGGCGTCCCTGGGTCGGTTTGAAGGGAACTTCGCACTCTTTTCCACAATCAGAACAGATGACCTTAGTCATCTCTCTGGGCGCTCTATCATAGCTGCTTCTGTGTCCAAAACTCAATTCCTTGTCTCCTAGATGGGGTGGTCTGTGCAGTGCCCTTGCACGTGCACATCCCCCGGTGCCGCCACGGAGGGCGGCCTGATAAATGAATCCTCCCGACTTCCGCCAAGACTGGGGAATATGACTCCTTCTTCGCCCAACCAGCGGCGTGCCCGTCGCGAAATATTTATAGTAGATGAAGGTTCTCGCTCGAAGGTGCCCATCCTGGCAAAGACACCGTTACTTCTCGCCTTGCTCCTGTGTCTCGTGTTTGCTCCTTATTGTCCTGCACGGGAAGACGATACATGTGTTTCGGTTCTCTACACTGGCGATCCATATCCGGGTATCACACCGTATCTTCCCATGAGGGAGGACGCATTCATCGACGTTGATCCCATACGCTGCTACCACCACGGTGGAGCTGCGACGCCATTGGCTGACGTACACAAGTACATGCGAATCTACATGCCTCGTAGCTATGAGCAGCTGCTCCACCAGTACGACGTTATCGTCCTCAGTGACGCCTATCGTGGGGCATTCACCTTGAGACAATTGGGATGGTTCAAGTCGGCGGTCATAGAGGAGGGACTGGGGCTGGTAATGGTTGGTGGCCTGGACAGCTTCGGAGCATCAAGTAGCAGGCCAGCGGCAAGCTGGTCCGGCTCGATCATAGAAGAGATATTGCCGGTGATCGTACCTCCGCCCGCGGGACATCATAACTGGATACACGTTGCGCTTGCCGGCGGCTGTGCGAGAATACAGATCGAGGACTACGAGAATGAGTTCATCCGCAGCCTCCCGTTCCAGCCTCCGCCAAAATACACCTGGTGTTTCAACGGACAAATAGTGTTCCAAAAGGAAGGTTCCAGCCGACTGGCCCGGTACATACTTCCACGTTTCGGCAACCCCCCGTGCTACGTCACTTGGATGCAGGGAAGGGGGAGAACGTTCGCAATGATGCACGATTGGAGCGGCAACAGCGAGTTCTCTAGGTGGGACTACTATCCGGATTTCGCGATCAATTTGATGCTCTACCTCGCGGGCAGGG
>CAYWSC010000449.1:0-1814 GCA_964460695.1 Hadarchaeota archaeon (SeqCode) | reverse complement strand
CACAGCCTCAGCGATATTCCCAATCACGCGTCCCACGATTATCTCGGGAAGCCAGTTCCCATTCGAATCGCCGTAATCTGTATCGCAGTCCTCGACGTCCTTTCTCGTCCCGCTTTCCGCCCACCTTATGTTGAAGGGGCCGTGGTACCAGGAGGGTATTATCTCTGTTTCGCCCACAATCAGGAGGTAGCCGTCGTGGGGATAATCGGAGGATAGCTGCTCACACCATCCCCCGCCCTCCCATATCAGCTCGCAGAGACGCCCTCTGAGCTCTGGCGCAGGAGCCGACTCGAGAAAGGCTAGGGCCCCGTCTCTCAACCACGCAAGGCGGGCCACCGATTGAACCAGCCGGGATACCTCTTCGTCTGTGCCGAGTATACCCATATTCGCAGGGCAGAGGACGGCGAGGTAGTCCATCTCGGCCAGCATGGCTCTGGTGGCATCCTCCAGATCAACGCCGTAGGTGAATCCGTGGGGAAGATCTATTGTTGCCATTCTACAGGGAACCCCGATGAACTCCCCGTACATATCACCCCCCGTCCCGTTGTACTGGACCCAGGTGCTTCCTCCGATGTCCCAACCCTGGGGAAAGAACTCCCGGAGCACGGGGACGACTTGGTAGCTGACGAGAATAGTCTCCCCCGGCTCCAAGTCTGGGACGTGGATCTCGGCCATCGAGAAGGTTCCAATGCTATGGAGCTCGCCTAGAACCGTGACGCCTGACGGGGAGCACGTCCCCGTCGCGAAGTACCCGTGGAGGACATCCAAAAGCATGATCCCTGTCGCCCTCCTGTCTCCTACGTTCCTTATCCTCAGCTTGACGCGGAAGCCGGGAGGGTCTAGGCGGGCATCAGGCCTAGTGACGAGCAGCCTTGGATGGTGGCCCGGATGCAGGTTGAAGATCTTCACAGGGATCGTCCAGTGCGTCGTATTTCCGCTCAGGTCCCAGCCAACGACCCTGAGCTCGTGGTCACCGTTATCCCAGTCTAGGGTGTCCAGAGAGAAGGTTATGTTGAGGCGTCTAACCACCGGGGTTGTCATCTCTTCGTAGGCAGGCCTCATTCCCTTGCCAGGCGGCTGCACAGCGAAGGACATGGGACGGACGTTGACCGAGTATATCTTCTCGCCGTCCAAAAAGACCTCTACGGTGTCCATGCCGTCCTGGTCGCGAGCCGTGATATTGACGGTGTAGGATCCCTCCATCGTCTCGTTTTCTCTTGGACTGAAGATGACGATGGTCGGGGATTCGAGATCGGGGACGTGCTGGGTCACGGGGAGAAAGAGTGAGGTGGACTGGGTATTGCCCCACAGGTCAAATGCCACCGCCGTCAGGTCATGGTCTCCTTCGGCTAGGTCGGATGTATCGATGCAAAAACAAAGGGCGGCGAGTAGTCGGTGAGCATGCAGACTCAGTCGAGGTAGAACGCCACCTTCCTCACCCCGTGGTCGTCCGCAGCATCGACCCGGATCTCCTTGAGGCGCCCGTCAGTAGTCTCGTCTACGATTCTTACGGAGGGGTCTTTGTGATCCTCCTCGTCCAGCGTGAAGAAGTTCAGAACTGAGCTGGTCACTACGTTTCCAGAGCGATCCGCCGACTCTACGTAGAAGGCGTACCCATGGGAGGGTGTCAGGCCGTCGACCGCAACGCGGTGACGCCTCGTCAGGGTTTGGTTCGAGACCGTCCTTGAGCTGACGGGCCTCTTGTCGTCGATCTTCACAACGCTGCTCGACTCTTCATCGGTTTCCCACGTGATCACGATGGAGGTCTGGCCACGGACCACGGATGGGCCTTTGAGGATTGAAGGCGGGTCCTC
>CAYWSC010000448.1:0-1825 GCA_964460695.1 Hadarchaeota archaeon (SeqCode) | reverse complement strand
TCACCGAAAGGGCGGCCATGATCGCAAGTCCAAATCTTTCCATCCTCCACACCAGCTCCTTTGGAGCGCCCCGCACACCCCGGTGCCTTCGAGGCGTCCCTCCACGCCAAGGGTGCGTCGAGAAGTCTTATGTGCCTCCACGCAGCCGCTTCCGTGACAGGCCGTGTCCCCGTAGCTTTCGCACACACCTAACCAAACTCGGAATGCCAGGGGGTGAAGAGTCGTCACGAACATTTAAGAAAACCGGCCCGCCGTCCGGGGCCGTGGGTCGAGGGAGGTGCGGTAAGCTGAAGGGGGCGCCGGCCATTGCCCTCTTCTCCTTGATTCTATTTTCCTGCCATCTCCCCTCAAGCTACGGCGGGGAGAGGATCAACGCCCTTATGGTCGGGTCTGTCAGCGGCAACAGCCTTCTAGAGAAGTACTTCAGCGAGGATCCCTCGATAACGTTTACTGCCGTGCCGTGTAGGGACCTACCCGAGAAGGATGCCCAGAAGTTCATCAGGCTCTACTTTCCCAGGACCTACGACGAGATGAAGGAGTACGACTACATAATGCTCCTCGCCCCGGAGTTTCACCGCTTCACCCCCAAGCAGGATAAGATGATGTACGATGCGATCAGGGAGGGCGCGGGCGGCTTCAACGACGGAAGCGTGTTCAGCATCGTAGCCCAGATACACCAGGCGTGGGCCGTCTCGCTTACCCAGAAGGCCTTTCCGAACGACGCGCCGGCAGTGGTGGCCAGGGGGAGTGGTGGAGAGAGTCCCGTCGGCGTGTACAGGGTGATGATAAACAAGGACTTTCCGGACCCCGTTCTGACACCCTTCGTCGAGTACGGCGTCGAGGACGTGCCCGGGCTGACGTCTCGCTTCGTCATACCGAGGGAGAACGCAGGCATACTGGCCTGGCAGCTTGGAAACTTCCCCACATATGGAAAGGTCCCCTTCTTGGTCGTCTGGGACTATGAGAAGGGGAGGACGATAACCTGCGGCGGATTCATAAAGTACGGGGAGACCTGGCTCGGCAAGGAGAACCCCTATGGCCCAGACATAGTGATGAACTTGGTCTTCTACTCTACCCACCGAGGTCTGATTAAGGACGTGGATGTCTTCCACCAGTTGAAAGGCCTGTTCAGGCAGTTCAGAGACAGGCTGAACATGCTTGTGACCCTGAAGGACTTCGTCGACCGGTTTGGCGCTAACACCTACAAGATCCAGGAGCAGATATGGGACCTGCAGAAGATGAGGCGGGATGCGGACGAGCAGTACCTCTCCCAGGACTTCACGGCCTGCCGCGACACGCTGCAGAAGGCGTTTCTGAAGTTCGACGAAGCAGAGGCGCTGGCGAAGAGGATAAAGGACGCGGCCATGGTCTGGGTGTACTTTATCGAGTGGCTCGTCACATCGGCCACCCTCATGATCTCTAGCTTCATCCTCTGGAGCCTAATGGTCAGGAGGAAGCTGTACCGGCAGGTCAGGACCACCAAGTTCGAGTGAGGCTACCACCGGCCCACCCGGCGCCCAAGTACCACCACGAGGACCGGGGCAAATGCCGCCAGAGCCGGGAACTCGGGTATCACCATACCCGAGAATGTGAAGCTCAGAGAGGTAGCAGGGCTGGGGTCGTTTGCAAAGGTGAAGCTCCCCGTCAACATGTTTGAACCCATCTGCTGGTAGATCCATCCTCGCAGCTGGCCTGAGAATGGGTCGACTAGGCCAGGTTCGCATAATACGAATGAGACGCTCTGATTCGACGTAACGGTGACCGTGACGGTCGACGTGTACGGGCCACTGTCAAACTGCGAGTAGGGAGACGGCTGAAGAGAGTT
>CAYWSC010000447.1:0-1830 GCA_964460695.1 Hadarchaeota archaeon (SeqCode) | reverse complement strand
TGAAGATGAACCTGGTGAAGAGCAGGGACGAGCTCAGGCTTCTCGACGCTGAGGTGCAGAGGGATCTGCAGCTAAGGGCTGCCAGACGGATTGGAAACATGGAGGGAAAGATCGTCGTCGACACCCACATGACCATTCCAGGCCCAGACGGGTACCTCCCCGGCCTACCGATGGACGTCCTCCAAGAGCTTAAGCCGAAGAAGATAATCATCATCTGGGCCAAGCCACACGAGGTCTTGAAGCGCAGACTCCTGGACAAGACGAGGACGAGGGTCGACGAGGACATGGACGAGATAGGCGAACACATGGACTTCGACAGAGCGGCATCGATGGCAATAGCGGTCCACCTCGGAATACCCGTCAAACCCATCGAGAACGACATCGTTGAGCGTGCCGGGCAGGAGCTGGCAGAGGCCCTAGACTGATGGATCCGACGCAACGATTTGAAACATTATCCCCATCTTTTTTAAGCGCAGGCTGCAAGGTCTCGGCCACAGGGAAATAGGGGCGATCAGCTATGCGTTCGCCGAGCAAGCAGTCTGGCCGAGGCTACATGGTAGCGGGGCGCGTCGAGAACGTGACGGAGACCAGGGACGGCGTATTCCAAGTAGACATCGACGCCCTGATGAGGGGAAATCCAGCGGTTCTGAAGATCAGGGATGGAGTCTACAGGATCGATCTGTCCGTTCTGCCCCGCTCGTTTTGAGTAGCTTTTCAAGCTAGGTTTTCTGGCCGTCACGCCGCACAACGGGCCGAGCGTGGGCACAACCCAGAAGCGTCTCTAGGTTTGGGCGTCGTCTGCTAGGGCTTTCTAAGGGTTTCTGGCCCCACGGGCTTCATGTTCTCCACGATGCGAATCAGATCCTCCCGTGTGAATTCTCCTTTCCTCACCGTGATGAGGTAGAAGAAGCCGTCGTGGTAGAAGTAAGCCAGCATCGGCTTTATGCCGCGCTCTTCCCATCTTGGTCCAGGGCAGGGGTCTTCATCTAATAGCACCGAGAAGTCGCCAACCTTTAGGGCCTCAGCTGATGGCTTCTTCTTCAGCTCTTCAAGCGTGGGCGAACGATTCGACCTCATGACCTCGACAGCCGCTTTCCCTTCAAGGATGTCGTGTCGTATGGGCTCATCGCCGTACACCAAAACTGCCATCCGGCTAGGAAGATATATCTCCTGTAACTTCATCCTGCCCGGCATCCATGTGGGCAACACCAGCCGGGTTCCCGATGGATCAAACCTGGCCACGAGCTCATCTACCGAAAGCTTTTCCGTCGTCTCCACGTCTAAAGGCGGTGGCCCGTACGAATGCTGGCTTGAGAGTATTATCATCGCCGCCGCCAGTATCAGTAGCATGGCGCATGCAATCACCACCTTCCTCCAGAGATGCACCGCTAACCACCTCCCCATGCCATGAACCAGTAGTCGTATAGTTCAATGACGTGGTAGGGATCATCCTCAACAACATGCTGGAAGCCACGAAAGGGATCCATACATCCGGATCGATCGTATGAATTCAGGCAAACGTCCCCCTGAGCCCATCCGACATACTTGTACCCTGCGAACCGCGGCCCGATTGCCGACGGCATCAAGGCCACGAGCAACACAACAAATGCGATGCAGGGTCCCTTGACGCTCCTTGCCATCAGACCAGCAAGGCTTCTCGCAATAACCCGCCAGCGCTTCTTTGAGCTTTGGGGCATATAAACCTCTCGTTTGGCGTTTGGCATACTGGAAGCACCATCACGGCAAGACTGAGCTGACCGGTACGGGTAAGCACGCTAGCGAGGGTCGGCTCGCACCCATTTCGCCACTCTAGACCATGAGGTGGTCACC
>CAYWSC010000446.1:0-1832 GCA_964460695.1 Hadarchaeota archaeon (SeqCode) | reverse complement strand
TGCGCTAGACGTTCGACTAGGTCTGGAACATCGCCGGTAACTCTGACTAGGATAAAGTTGGCATGGGAAGGCATTGGCTCTACCCCGTCCACCGTCGAGAGGCGCGAGGACAGCCACTCCCTCTCGGAGACGATTCGATTCTTCGCCCTCTCGTAGTGTTCGTGGACAGAAAGCGCTGCGACTGCTGCCTCCTCCGCCAGCGAGCCCACGCTGAAGGGCAGTCTCACCTTCTCCATTGTGGATGCCACATCCTCATTCGCCACGGCGTACCCGACACGCAGCCCGGCAAGCGAGAGGTACTTGGACATGGATCTTATGACGATTACGTTCGGATGGGATTGAACTAGGTCGCAGAACGAGGCGTCGGCGAAGTCCGCGTAGGCCTCGTCCACCACTACCACTCCCCTGCAGCTCTCTGCTATCTCTTCCAGATCGCTTCTCTCGATAACGGTCCCAGTCGGGTTGTTCGGGGAGCAGAGGAAGACCATCTTGGCATCCCTTGACCGCTCGATGAACGACTTGACATCTAGGGAGAAGGACGGGGGCGTGGTCTGGATGAGTTCAAGGCCCGCCTCCCTGAGCATGGCTAGGTGGACGTAGAGAGAGTAGGTCGGGATAGGCATGGCGACGGTGTCAAGCGGGTCTAGAAAGACCTTGCAGATCGTGTCCAGTAGCTGGGTCGCCCCAGCCCCGACGCATATCTGGCCCTCGGTCACGCCCAGCCTCTTCGACAACGCCCTCTTCAGGCGGCGGTTCTTCGGGTCGGGGTACCTGTTGACAGACCTTAGGGACCGCTGAATTGCCTCGACTACCCTGCTGGGAGGTGGGAAAGGACTCTCGTTGGACGCCAGGTTGACTACCGCTCCGGGGTCAACGCCGTACCTCTCAACGACATCGTGGGGAAACAGCCCAGGATCATAGGGCTCTACATACCTTATGACATCCCTCGTCATCAGCTCTTACCCTATGGTCTTTTCGAGCTCCTCGAGCCTTTTCTCGATCTCCTCGAGCGAGGCTGCTCCACGCTCCTTCTCCTCGACCCCTGCAAGGGCCCAGAAGAGCCTTGCAATGACCAGCATAAGCTTTCCCGCATGGCCTGGGGCGTGGGGAAGCAGGTCATAGGCCAGATCCCCGCACTCCTCCAGCGTCTTCTTGTCCAGCTCTCCTAGGGAGGTACTCGCCTTCCCAAGGACGGAGATAGCGGTGCCGAGCACCCTCTCCCTACGCACATAGGCCTTTGCGGCCTCGCTCGTGACTCTGTGCACACCCATTCAAACACCTCTTAAAAGATCAGTAGTCAAGGTACTTCATTATCTCCCACGGCGTCACGTAGAGGCAGTACTGGTTCCACTCATCTATCTTCAGGCCGACGAACTCGTCAAATATGTGGCTCCCGAGGAGATCTAGCAGGACCTCGTCTGTGCTCAGGTGGTCCAGCGCGTCTCTCAGGGTCGTTGGGAGCTCTCCGACGCCGTACCTCTTCTTCTCCTCGGGGGTCATCTCGTACATGTCCTGCCTCAGCGGGTCGCCTGGGTCGATCTTCTTCTTTATCCCATCCAGGCCGGCAGCGAGCATAGCGGCGAAGGCGATGTACGGATTGCAGCTGGGGTCGGCTCCGCGGTACTCGCATCGGATGTCCCCCGGGCTGCTGAAGTATAGGGGAACCCTGACAAGCGCGCTCCTGTTCCTAGGGCTCCAGCTTATGTTGATCGGTGCTTCGAATCCGGGGACCAGCCTCTTGTAGCTGTTGACCGTCGGACAGCAAAGGGCTGTCAGCGCCTTGGAATGCTCGATGAGGCCGCCTATGTAGTACCTCGCAGTCTGACTGAGGT
>CAYWSC010000445.1:0-1833 GCA_964460695.1 Hadarchaeota archaeon (SeqCode) | reverse complement strand
GTTTGAAGCGCCAGTCGATCCGGCACGATCTTCCGGGATGGATCCGCCTCCAGGCACCAACACGCCAGGCCGATGAAATAGCTAGAATCTTCCTCCGCCAGATACAGCAGCGGTGCCGGGGCAGGATGCCTGCCCAGCCGAGAGGTGGCCTTGTGCTCGAAGTTCACATGGAGCCAGATGTGGGCCGCCAGGCCTTCAGCATCCGAAGGGACGGGACGAGTATACTCCTTCAGGCTGGGGACGAGATGGGGCTTCTCGCCGGCCTTGGAAGGCTTCTCCACACCTCCACCTTCGACGGCGACTCCTTCACCTTCATGCCAGAGGAGGGGAGGTTTGCCCCGGCCTGCCCCGTTCGCGGAGTCTACTTTCCGGTTCACTACAAGAACTTCTACGAGGCGGCGCCGCTTGAGGAGGTGCTGGCCTACATAGACGAGCTCGCCCTCTGGGGGATGAACGCCGTCGGCGTCAGCTTCCCGACCTGGCAGTTCGAAGATCTGGACGACGAGGCGGCGGTGTCCAACCTCTCTAGGCTGGAGGCGATCCTGCGCCATGCCAGACGCATCGGGATATGGACCGCTCTCTTCCACGCGCCGAACCAGGGGCTCAGAGGCGCGCCGGCCGACATCCTCGCCGAGCCCTTCCCGGACGATCTTCACCGCCGCGGCACCCACGGGGTCAACATCTGCCCCAGCAGGCCGAAGGGGCGAAGATGCCTGCTCGACATCTGCGGAGATCTCTTCTCAAGGCTCTCCGGGGTGGGGGTAGACTTCCTCGTCCTCTGGCCGTACGACGAGGGCGGCTGCGGCTGCGAGAGGTGCTGGCCATGGGGATCAAAGGGCTTCCCCGACATATCAAGAGAGGTCTGTGCCCTTGCCAGGAGGACCTGGCCCAAGGTGAGGTGCGTCCTTTCCACATGGACCTTCGACACGCCTTACAGCGGCGAGTGGGAGGGACTCTCCCGGCTCCTAGAGAAGGAGGGGGGATGGGTCGACTACATAATGGCCGACTCCCACGAGGACTTCCCGAGGTACCCCCTCGAGAGGGGCTCTCCGGGCGGGCTGCCCCTGCTAAACTTCCCCGAGGTAACCATGTGGGGCATGTACCCATGGGGAGGCCTCGGTGCCAATCCGCTGCCCTCCCGCCTGGAGAGGCTCTGGCGCCAGGTCAGGGCCAGGATAGACGGGGGATTCGTATACACGGAGGGGATACACGACGACATCAACAAGGTTATCCTGCTCAGGTACTACTGGGACCCCGAGACCACCGCGCTTGACACCGTTCGGGAGTATGCATCCTACGAGTTCTCCGAGCAGGCAGCCCCACAGGTCGTCCGGGCTGTGACGATCCTGGAGGCCAACCACAGCAGGCCCGCCACCGACGCAGGATCCGAGGAGGCCCTGAGGCTGCTGGAGGCAGCCGAATCCGCCACCCTCCACGGAGGATCCAGCTGGCGGCGCAGGATCCTCATCCTCAGAGCCATGCTCGACCGGGAGCACTACAGGGGAGGCGACGGCTCGGAGAAGAGATCCCAGGCGCTGCGGGAGCTTGTCCAGATCTACCATGCCCAGGAGGCGTCCGGATGCGTCAGACCTTCCCTCGAAGAGCCAGAATCCTAGGCACGGTAGCGATGGAAGAGATATGGCCGGGGCAGAGCTGTTTTGGCGCCGGGGGAAGGATTCGAACCCTCGCGTCCCCGAAGGGACACTGGCTCTCAAGGATCACCCGCACATCCTTGCGCGTCCAGCGCATTAGCCGCTCTGCCACCCCGGCAGATGGGCAGAAGGAGGATCAGGCCTCGAGGAGCTCTATCTCTATCGAGACCTCGCTCTCAGG
>CAYWSC010000444.1:0-1838 GCA_964460695.1 Hadarchaeota archaeon (SeqCode) | reverse complement strand
GGGTGGTCAAGGGGGATCGTTCCAGAAATCGTTCGCCCGGCGAGCTGGGCATGGACCGCTGACAGCTATGTAGAATCCGTGTCGCAAAAAACGAGGAACTGGTTTGTTGCTGATCTGGTCTCCCGAGGGTCTCCAAATTGAGATCGTGGACGGCATACTCAACCTGTTTCTGCCTAGATGTCGGTGCGGCCCGGGGTTTGTGTCTATCGGGGGACGCGGGTTCTGGGATGCGTCATCGAATCTTCCCGGCGCCACCTATCCGTCGAAAGGATTCGGGAGGTACGTCTACGCCCCTAGTTCAGCCCATCTAAACAGATAAGAAGGGCAAGAGTCGGAGAAATAGTGCTCCGAGGTGCTCGGCTGAGACTTCCCCCTGCGACATTCCTTCTGCTTCTAATTGTAGCAGCGGCCAACCTGGGTTTTGCCCTGCCCGACCTCGTGGTTGTATCCATATCGGTTTCTCCTGATCCACCTGTTGTCGGCTACGATGCTATCCTTAACGTCACGATCAAGAACAACGGTCTGGATCCGGTCTCGACCGACTTCGAGGGGCAGTTCACCGTTGACGGTCAGCCGTGGGGCCAGCCGATCCACTTCGGGCAGGGTCTCCAGCCGGGGGCCTCCACAACGGGGGAGACGACTTGGACGCCTCAGCAGACCGGATCCTACACAATCGGATTCGCAGTCGACACGAAGCAGCAGGTCGCCGAGGCTGATGAAAGTGCGAAAAGCAACTACAGGCAGAGCGACGTGACGGTTGCCGAAAGCAATCCAGACCTGACGGTGACGGACATAACTTGGACGCCCGATCCGCCACGGAGGAACAGGTCTGTGACGGTCAGGGCAACTGTCAGGAATGATGGGTACCGGGCCGCGGTTGGCGACTGGTGGGGACAGTTCTACTTCGACGGAATCCCCCTTGGCCTACTGCGCGTCTCCGGACCAATCTCCGTCTCAGAGTCTGTCCAAGTGGAGACCACGTGGATCCCTACAAGCAGCAAGACCTACACCGTCATGTTCTCCGCCGACGTCTTCGATGACATTGCCGAGATGCGGGAGGACAACAACCAGAGGAGCGAGAACCTCTACGTGGAGGAGCCCCCCACCCTTCCCGATCTATTGATCGAGGACATCGTATGGGACCCACTATACCCGCTAAACGGATCGTCCGTAAACATCAGTATCACAATCAGGAATGTTGGCAACGCCACTGCCTACTCCCCCTTTCTCCTCTCCCTGGAGGCGCAGAACGAGTTTTTGGGAAGCGTCATGTTCGAAGATGATCTGCCCGCGGGCGGCAACAGGACTGGTGCGATCGAGTGGAGACCTCGGCTTCCCGGCCAGATATCTATGCTATTCGAGCTGGACGTTTCGAACTCGGTGACAGAGTGGCGCGAGGACAACAACGCCGCCTTGCGCAACATGACCGTCCTCGATTCGGGGTCACTTCCAGACCTCTGCATCACCGACATCTGGCGCAACGGCAGCATGGTCGAATATCAGGCCCTCAACAAGGGGAACGGCACATCCCCCGAAACCATGGCAGATCTCTGGATCGGGGGAAACGTGGTGGATTCAATGGCCCTCCCCCAACTGGAGCCAGGGGAAAGACGCTACGGTGCCTTCAGGTACCAGTTCGGCTGTGGGAGCGGCGTCGTCCAGATCGGGGTGAGCATCGACAACGACGATGAGATACCGGAGTATGACGAGACAGACAACCTCAGGCTGGAGGAGTGGAAGTGCGACGAGGACCCGCCTTCAATCCTCAAAGGCCCATCCGTGGTCCGTGGCCAGACCTCCGTCGTGATCACGTGGGAAACCGATGAAGAGTCGAGCAG
>CAYWSC010000443.1:0-1856 GCA_964460695.1 Hadarchaeota archaeon (SeqCode) | reverse complement strand
CTTCGTCGGGGCGAGTGGAACCGTTTCTGAGGCCCTCGAGGCATTTAGATCGGGTTCCCTCAGGGAGGCGACGGATGCCGGTGCCTGCGCCAAGCACCGACACTGAGCGCCAAGAAGAAATTCCAGCGGTCTCCGTAACCTTTCCCGGAAGTAGAGGGATTCGCGGCCTCTGTTTTCCAGGAAAAACCGGTTCTTCCTCCGCGGGGTAACGATTACTATTTGACTGGAGGATTAGAGGAGCCGGTGTGTTCATATGGAAGAACTGATTGAGGAATACGGAAACATGATCCTCGTCGAACTGGGGAAGTACCTAAAAGCCGTCGTAGACCGCGCGGACGCGTACCACCCGGTCGTTTCGCGGGCCTACTCTGCCCTGTCAGATCTCGTTGAGAGGAGGGGCAAGCGTTTCGCATCCTGCTGTACCCTGATAGTCTACGAGGGATACACAGGTGAAATAGACCCGAGAATACTGAGAGTATGCTCGGCCGTGGAAATGTATAGGCACTCCATCCTGATCCACGACGATCTGGCCGACGGCGATGAGCAGAGGAGAGGAGGGGCGACAGTCCACAGGCTGCTCGCAGAGGGCTTCGACTCGTCCTTCGGGAACAGGGCGTCCATATTCCTTGGCGATATGGCCTTCTCCCTGACTCTGGAGCTGCTGGGCAGCTCGGGCTTCCCGGCCAAGAAGATATCCAGATCGATGCTCCTCGTTGCAGATGAGTATAGAAAGGTGAACGAGAGTCAGATCCTCGACGTCCTCTTCGAATACAAGGTGGATGTGGACGTTGATGAGTGGGAGGTCATGGCATCTCAGAGAGCGGCATCTCTCTTCGAGGTCGCCCTCTCCCTCGGCGGACTGTTTGCCAACGCACCAGAACGGGACCTCCCAAAGCTGGCTACAGCCGCTCGACACATGGGTTATGCCTTCGACATACAGGACGACATCATAGACACGTATGCCGAGGAAGAGGAGTACGGCAGGCCTCCCTGCCGGGACATAGCGTCGGGAAAGAAGCCTCTGCACATAGCCCTCACCCTAAGGTCCCAGCCCCCTTGGCCGTCGACTATAAGATCGCTGATCGGGAAGAGAGAGCTGGATCAATCCGACGTGAAACGAATCCGGGAGGTTGTGGAAAGATCAGGAGCCCTCTCCCAAGCCAAGAAGAGGATCCATACACACATCGAGGATGCGAAAGATGCCATCTCTTCGACCTCGATGAGCATAAGGTCCAAAGGTCTTCTGGAATACCTTCTCGACTACATCGAGGAAAGTCTCAGCTGGTACGTATGAAACCCAGGCATCGGCCAGAGACGAGAAAACCATATTTAAGGCTACCGTTCCAATGCACGAAATCGGTGGTAGCACGGCAGGAAGAGGAATGGGAAGAGGACGTGGAATGGGCCGCGGAGGCGGAAGAGGAATGGGAGGCGGCTTTGGGCTAGGCCCGGGCGGCAACTGCGTTTGCCCGTCCTGTGGCTACAAGGTCGCTCATCAGGTAGGAACTCCCTGCTACAACTTGAAGTGTCCCAAATGCGGATCCCCAATGACTAGAGAGAGAGCGCCCTCCTAGCCACCGCCGCGCTTTGCCGCTACGATGGGACCACATCTCGGACAGATCCAGTTCCCGGAGCTGTCGCGCACCAGCTCGGAGCCGCAGCGAGGACAGTGACCCCCGGTCGGCAATACGGCACGGTCCCCCCGCATGATCTGAAGCGGTCGTCCCTCGACCATCATAGTAGCCAGCTTCTTCTTGGCGGACTCCAAGACCCTCCACAGCGTGCCCCGCGAGATACCCATCCGATCGGCCGCCTCCTCCTGGCTGAGACCCTCATACTCAGTCAGCCTATACGCC
>CAYWSC010000442.1:0-1857 GCA_964460695.1 Hadarchaeota archaeon (SeqCode) | reverse complement strand
ATCAGGTCGACGTTGAGACGGCTAGAATCCGGCGCCTAGACCCTAGCAGGGAGGAAGTTGGAGAGCAGAAACGCCTCTGCGTACTTGGAGCCCGCCTGGAAGCCCCTCACCTTGGCGAGACCCTCGACGTGGTTCAGAACCCCGGTCATCATCTCGACCTGCGAGGCCTGGGACCTCATGGCGTCCAGCTTCCTCTCGAAGTAGTCGGTTATGTCGACAACCATAGAGGGATTGGTAAACAGCTCGAGGACCTCGTAGTAGAATAGGTATGAACAGTACCATGGTTCGCCAAGGTCGGCCAGAACCCGCTCCGTGGCCTTCCACCTAACCTCGTCAACGATCTCGGCGACCGCCCGGTGGTCCCTGTGCTTGTCGTAGGGGTAGTGGCTGAGAATCAGATCCGGCTTCTTCTCCCTGATGATTCCGACGCACTTCTGATAGGTCTCGGTGTCGTTGGTCACGCCTTGACAAGGCAGTCCAAGGATCAACCTCTCCTTTATGCCGAGTATCTCGTCGCACTTCCTGGCCTCTCCCAGCCTGATATCGGCCATCTTGCCCTTCAGCTCTGGACTCGTGTATGCGGTCTCACCTGCGGTGAAGGTGACCACAGTGACCTCGGCGCCCTCGTCGGACAGCCGAGCAATGGTGCCTCCTGGCCCTATGATCTCGTCATCCGGATGGGCTCCAAAGACCAGGACCCTCTTGATCTTCTCGCCGTTCAGCTTGAACATGCCAACCCCCGGTCGCGTTCTAGCCGTCTGATATAAATGCACCCCACGCGCTGCTGAGGTATTCACGCGGAGGTGAAGGACTCCACCTTCTTTTCGTCGAGCCTGGTGATGCACTCCGTGATCAGGTCGACCATCGCCTCCAGATCGGAAAGGGCCATCATCCCGGTATGGGAGTGTATGTGGCGGGTTGGAACCCCTAGTACTATACTTGGGCAGCCTGCATTCGTTATGTGGATCGCCCCGGCATCGGTTCCACCCCTGCTCACTATGGAAAGCTGGTGCGGTATTCCCGTCTCCTCTGCAACCTCTATGACGAACTCCTTGAGAGGCTGGTTTGGAATCATCGAGGAGTCGTACGTCACGATCGAGACTCCCTTGCCCATCTTCGCAGGGGCGACCTTGTCGTCTGTCCCAGGAACGTCTCCGGAGATGTCCACCTCCGCGACGAAGCAAACGTCGGGATTTGTCTCGAAGGCCACCGTCTTGGCGCCTCGCAGTCCGACCTCCTCCTGAGTCGTCGCAGCACCGATGAAGTGGTTTGGGTGGGAGGCCTTCCGTTCGACGAGTCTCCTGAGAACCTCCATCGCTGCAAAGGTTCCGGCCCTGTCGTCGAAGGCCTTGCCAACGGCGATCCTACCGTCCCTGATCAGGGTGAAGGGCGACCATGGCACGACGGGGTCACCAAGCCTAACGCCGGTGGCCTCGGTCTCCTCCTTCGACGAGGTGCCAATGTCTATGTACATGTCATCCTTCTTCACTACCTTCTTCCGCTCCTCCTCGGGGATGAGGTGAGGAGGGGTGGCCGAGATCACACCTGGAACATCGCCCTTGGAGGTTCGCACCAGAACCCTCTGGCTCAGCAGAACCTGGTCGAACCAGCCCCCCAGGGGATGGAACTTGAGGAATCCGGTCTCCTTGTGTATCCCAGTTATGCAGAAGCCGACCTCGTCCATGTGCCCAGCAACGAGGATTCTCGGCTGGGACGACCTTCCCTCTCTCTGAAATATGACTGAGCCAAGCCTGTTTACCCTACAGGAGTCTGCCAAGGGCTCCATCTCTGCCCTGACGATCGCCGCGACATCTCTCTCGAAGCCCGGGGGTCCGAAGGCCTCTGTCAGGCGCTTTA
>CAYWSC010000441.1:0-1862 GCA_964460695.1 Hadarchaeota archaeon (SeqCode) | reverse complement strand
GCCTCTTCAGAGATGTCTTGGAGCTCGTAGAGCTCTGCATCGCTGACTTCGGAGAGATTGACAGAGGAGAATCTCTCGGTGAGGTCCTCTAGGCGAATGGCTACCTCCCGAGTGCTGCTGGCAAGATCTGTTATCCCGTCGACAATCTCGACGACATCCGAGAGGAACTTGGTAGCCCCGGCGACTCCAGCGCCCGTGTTCTGAGCCTGAACAAACTTGGGGTCGAGAAGAGAGTTTGCCACGACCGAGAGGTTGCCCCTGACCTCCTCCATTCCCGGCAACCTATCTGGATCTCTGAGGTCGTAGTATTCTCTGGCGTCCTGTGAAAGGGAGTACAGGGCGAAAAGGAGGCTCGTCGCAGGACTGAGGCCGTCGCTTGGGCTGAGTAGCACCTCGAGAACATCCACAGCTGCATCTATCTGTTCTCCGAGGTCCTCGAACTCCACAAGCTGCTCGCCCGGACTCGGCGATTCAGATGCAAGATGCTGGAAATCCACCTGGGAGAAGTTTCTAGCGGACGACCTCAGAAGGGGGAAGCCTAGGCTTACTTGCCCGAACCCTTCGTCCATTCGAAGAAGAGCCTCTCTTACTCGCTCGGGAGGAAGGGTCCCCTCAATGATAGAAGGCCCCAAGATGTCGTACGGACTGAACTCCTCCCCACCGGGCGATAGAAGTAGGTAGGTGACGTTGAGCGTCGTCACTACACCCATCCCGGAGATGACCAATCCCCTCGCACCGTCTGTTAGGCCCCAGGCAAGATGTTCAAAGTCGGAGCCATCTATCCGCTGGTAGATTGCGAGGGATGCGAGCTGGAAGACGTGCAGCTCCTCCAGTCCTTTCAGGATGAGGGTTGAAAGGTTGAGGTGTGTTGACGAGGAGGAGAGAGAGTCAAATGCAGAGTCTATCGTGGACGGGTCGAGGCCATCTTGCTGGAGGGTCTCCACCGCAGAGACTGCCTCGAATACTCCTGAGGCCATCGAAGAGCCGTATTCGAGGGCCGAAACGCCTACGAGGTAAACGTATGTGCCAAAGATAGCGGTTACGCCCAAAGCCACCGCAGCCACCAGCGCAGCGGGCGCCCTGGCATCAGCTGGCCTCAGCAGAGCGTTCACCCCGACGACTGCAGCAACCCCTATCAGAACACATACTGTCAGGCATACAGAAAGGTCTATGACGAATCCGAGACTCGAAATCAGTCCCGAGAAGCCGTACATGGGCCAAAGACCTGATCCAGAAAGCTGCTCCAAGCCTTGCTGGATAGTAGCTCCAGATCTTGAGAGGGGGGTACAAACGGGATACCGTCCCATAGCCCATGCCAAGAGGGAAAGAGCTAGCAGGAGGAAGAACCCGCCTAGAGCGGCCTTGGCCTTGCTCTTGGTGGCGGCCCCTAGGAAGACGATGCCAAGAAGTGCGAGGAAGTAGGCCCCGAGACGCGAGGCAGGGTCATAGTCTAAGCCACCCAGCATTGGGATCAGCAAAAGCGAACCTAGGATGAGGCCGAGACCGACGAATGCTACGACCTTGTCTGCAGCCGAGCCCCTGCCTCCGAGCCGACGCCTCTTGAAGGAAAAACCGAACAGGGTGTAGCCGTACGAGCTGTAGATGATGGCCGCTATCCCTACCCATAGGAGGGCCCAAAGCACTATCCGCACCAACGGCGCGTTAGCTCCTAGGAGGAGGGGGGCCAGGTAGTGGGCGGTCCACAGTGCACCTGCCAGAGGAACGCTGGTTATGGCCCTGAGGGACCCGGTGCATCTCGGCCAAGCTGCATACGTAAGGGCATAGGCAGAGAATGCGAAGGGTACGAATGCGGCGACCGCCCCCACGATCAGGCTCACAGGGCGCGAAGGGTCGTAAGATGT
>CAYWSC010000440.1:0-1864 GCA_964460695.1 Hadarchaeota archaeon (SeqCode) | reverse complement strand
ACTATGTGGAAGGAGTGCTCCGGGTAGAAGATCTCAGGCACATCCTCGACGGGCAGAACCTCTCCAATGGGATACATGTACCAGGAGGTATGGCGACCGCTTGTGGCGAAGCTGGATGAATCGTCGGCCATGAGGAGGCCTAGCCCATGCTTTTGCACCGCCCTTGCCATCCAGTGATGAAAGTTGGTCGGGAGATCCTTTGCATCCATCCCGTCCTCCACTATGACGTCAAACTCGGCGAGCTTTTCCTCCGTCCTGGGAAGGTACAGCCGTAGGTTTCGGAACGCCTCCTCTCCAATAGACCATGCATGGCTCGGCACCGGGTAGTAGCTTATCCTCGGGTCCGATACCCAGACCGGCGCGGGGTAGTAAGGCCTTATCCACGCCTTCCCTATATGGATGAGGCGGATGACACCGCTGTGGGAGATATCGGTCTGGCCGAAGGAGATCGGTCCAATGATCAGGAGGACAGAGAGGTAAAGGAGTAGACACAGCAGCCGACTCTGACAGCGACCTCCGGCGACCTCGCCGGTCGCTACGGCCTCTTTCCTAACACCTCTTCCTTGGTCGGCATCCTGCCGCATGAAAGCTCGCCCTCGGGACAGTATCCAAGGGATTCGCACCGGGGCCCCGCCTTGGAGAAGAGGACGGGTGCAACCTTCCTGACCTCTCGGAGCATCCTCTCCGCAAGCTCCCTTATCTCCCACTGGGACCTCTCGCACAGCCTCAGACCGAAGAAGTGGTTGAGTTCTCGTGCGTTCATGGTTACAACTATGTTGGTGTGGGCAGCATTCGGAAGGACGTACCTTGCGTCTTCCACGGGGACGTACTTCGAAAGCTCTTCGTACGCCTCGGCGATCTGCTCCATTATCTTGGCGTATCTCTCCTCCAGGCCTGCCTTCTTTATGCTCGGAGGGGTGACGTACTTCAGCTCGCTCTTCTTGAACCGAACGTACCTCTGGCTCTGCTGGGTGTACGAGGCGATTCTGTGGCGCACAAGCTGATGTGAGCAAGCCCTGGAGATGCCGGAGATGCTGAAGGTGAAGGTGGCATGCTCCGTAACCGATAGGTGGCCGAATCCCATTACCTTCTCCAGGAACTTGGATGCTTCCCTCTCATCCAGCTGGCTGATCAGCCTGTCTGTGCTCCTCTTCTTCCAAGATGTATACGCGGCTGCGGCGCAAACCATGTCTGGCTCGAAGGTGTGGGCCACCAGTCTGACTCGCATTTCTCCTCACCCTGCTGGATATGCAACCTCTGGTATTAAGATTCTTGCCCCGCGTTCCGTGTCCCCGAGAAAGGAGAGGCGTTACGACCTCGTATCGGGAAGGTCGATGGGATCTGACGTCCTTGTCTGCCAATCCAAGATGAGGTCTGATAGCTTGTCGACGAGGGCGGCATAGCGCGGATTGGCGAAGAGGTTCTTGGTCTCTAGGGGGTCCGTCTTGAGGTTGTACAGCTCGTGCTCCCCGATCTCGGACAGATTGAGCTTCCATCCGTCTGGGGTGACCACGCACCTGACGGGGGCGCTTATCGCCCGCCTAATCTCCTCATCCGAGAGATGTGGTGCCACTTCCCTCAGCTTGGATACCCCCGTGTTCGGCCCGTTCCACTCCACGAAGACGTTCCTCTGGGATCCACCATCAATCACATCCCTGAGGCTGCGACCCTCAAGATGCGGTGGCACATCCTGGGAAAGTTCCTCGAGGATGGTCGGCACCAGATCCACCTGGCTTACCGGAGTCCTAACCCTCGCGCCCTTCTTCTGCCCCGGTAGTTTTACCATCAGTGGGACGCGGACCGCCTCTTCAAACATGACGCACTTCGCCAAGAGACGGTGGCTGCCCATCATGTCGCCGTGGTC
>CAYWSC010000439.1:0-1865 GCA_964460695.1 Hadarchaeota archaeon (SeqCode) | reverse complement strand
ACGGCCTTCTCCCTCACAGCCTTGGATGTCCCGCACGACCTTCAGTATGCCTTCGTCCATGGCGGCGAGCTCTGGCTCGGCGCGGGAAGAGACGGCATTTTCGCTGCGGATCTTGAGACCGGGCGGGTCAGGCACCTCACGCAGGGTTCCGGAATTCCGGTCGGATCGACGACCTGCGGGGCATCGGCCTTCGGAACGGTTTGGCTCGGCTCGCGCGAAGGACTCTTCGCCCAGACAGATGACGGCCGCTGGTCAGAGATCGAAATCCCAGGACTCGAGTCGCCCACGGTTAACTGCATTGCGGTCCAGGAGAGGTTCCTTTGGGTGGGCACCAGTAGGGGCGCGGCGAGATACGACTCCGAATCTGGGACTTGGGAGGTCTACACGGCGGAGAGTGGGCTTTCCGACAGCTGGGTAAACTCGATCTGGGTGACGGGCGAGAAGGTTCTGTTCGGGACGATGAGGGGAGGGGTCTGCGAACTAGATACCTCCACCGGTAATTGGCTTCGCTGGGACAAGGAGGATGGCCTTCCCTCTAACTGTGTCTTCTCGGTTTCGGCGGGGAATGGGTGCATCCTAGCAGCAACGCCGAGCGGGTTCGGCGCGTACCGGAGGAACTGGTCGAGCTGGATTTCCTACAGCGCAGAACTGCCGAGCCCGGCGGCCTACGTCGTCTTCTGGGACAAGGTCCTGGGAGCAGGGCTGGTCGGAACGGGCAAGGGCCTAGTCCTTTGGACCCCCTCAAGCCGATCTTTGGAGACTATAGACAAGGTCGGTGAGATAGAGCTCGGCAGGATAAACTGGATCGGCAGGGCAGCTGGGCTGCTTTGGATCACGAGGAATACTGACGAGTGGTTCGGACACACTACCACAGGCGTGCTGGGCTACAACGAGACTTCATCCAGCTGGCTCCGCCCGATCTATCTAGACATACTGATAGACCAGGCTGGATACTACCCTGGTGGTCCGAAGAGGTTCATCCTCCAGTGCAACGAGCCCCTTGAGGGGAACGGATCCTTTTCTGTCCAGAGCCTCTCTCGAGATATCCTCTACTCGGGTTCTCTCGGGCCCCGCTTCGACAGGCCGGACTGGGATGCGTACTACTGGGTCGGGGAGTTCACCCCGCTGCAGGTGAGGGGGAACTTCACGATAGAGGTGGCGATCTCCGGGCTCAGCGCGAGGTCTATGCGCTTCGAGATGGACAACGACGTCGTACTGGAGGAGTGCGGCGAGCTCGTCTACAAGTTCTTGAAGTACATGAGATGCGGCTACACCGACTCGGAAGTCGGCTGGACAACTTGGCTGAAGAGGCCACGGCCCTGCCACATGGATGACGGTATCCTTCCCAACGGGACCCATATGGACGCCACGGGCGGATGGCATTGCGCAGGGCTATGGGGCGGGAAGTACAGCGAGTACCACACTTACGTGCTCTTCAACATTCTCCTCGCCTACGACCTTCGCCCCGACTTCTTCGGATCGATCGACAGAGATGCCGATGGCCTCCCAGACATACTCAACGAGGCGATGTGGGGGTGCGACTTCCTCGTCAAGATGCAGGTCTCCAACGGGTCGATCTTTCACGAGGTCGAGAAGGTCGAGGTGACGGACGGAATTGTGGGAACTGTGGACGACAGGAAGATACGTGGATGGGTCCCTCTTCACAACGGCCTACTCGCCGTTGCCGGTCTAGCCGGCACCGCCTCGCTTGTCCGTGACAGTTACCCCCAGGAGTCGGAGAGGTATCTCTCGGCGGCTTTGAGAAGCTTCGCACGATACCGAGAGGGCATCACCACCTCCGTCCAGGCGGCATCGATGGTGCTTGCCTGCGCCCAGCTGTACAGAGCCACCTCTAACCGGAGCTA
>CAYWSC010000438.1:0-1880 GCA_964460695.1 Hadarchaeota archaeon (SeqCode) | reverse complement strand
CAAGGGCTAGAACGACTGTTTCCCTCTCAAGCCCAGTCACCGGAGCAGGTCCCTTTGAATAGATTCCGACCCACAGACCCCACATCGCTACCCCCAGAGACAATAGCCTGACCCGAGCTGAGAACCGGGACCCCAGGGTTCTTTTCTCCTCTTCCTCCCAGCCAAGCTCGATATCCGCTACCATACGCTCCACAGCCTCGTTGCCAGCCTGCAGCTCGAAACCCCAAGGAGAAAGGTGAATGCTGTAGGCATCCAGATGTCGCCCGGTAGGAGGTAGCACGAGATGCCCAGGGCAATGGTGGCGGCGAAGATAAGCGAGTCCATGGCGCCCACGACTCGCGGTGAGGCCTCTCCCCTCGTCTGGTAGGCGCTGAGCAGAATCTCCACGCCGCGCCTCGTCAGACGGTAGGGCTTGTCCTTCCCGAAGAGAGGAGCCGAGACCATCCCCCTAGCCTCGAGTTCTCTTACGGCACGCCAGACCCTCACGTAGTAGGAGTGGAACTGCGGGCATGACGGCTCCACTGCAAACATTAGCCGAACGAGCTCGGTGATAGTCCTCCTCCCCTTGAGCAGGTGGACCAACACCTCGGATTGCACTCCGGACTTTAGCCCCAAGGAGTGTATGCCCCGGACGAGCCTCTCCAGACCCTCGCTGCTCCAGCCCCGCTCCAAGGCGGTCTACGTTCTCCAGTTCTTCCTAATTAACCTGACCGTTTTCACAGGAAATGTGAGAATGAAAAGTTTCGTCGAAGGGATCATCCCCGGCTCTTCCTCTTTTGCTGAGAAACCCGCAGAGATGTGACTACGCTCTCCGGCTGCCTCTATAACCTTTGGCACGATGGAAGCCGCCCCCCTTGAGAAGAA
Source organism: Hadarchaeota archaeon (SeqCode) (assembly GCA_964460695.1). Classification (GTDB taxonomy): domain Archaea; phylum CAYQAE01; class CAYQAE01; order CAYVLA01; family CAYVLA01; genus CAYWSC01. The sequence continues at coordinate 1,016 of CAYWSC010000438.1, read as the reverse complement.
GGCTTCGTGCATTGGGCAGAGAGCCAAGAAGTAGGATCAGTACAAGTATGTCCACCACCACTCCGTGCCCTATCTTGGCCACCAACCTAACGTCGTCCACATAGAAGTCGGTTCCCAAGAAGCCTGCTATCCGAATAAAGGTCAAGCTACGGTTCGCAGCATGGAGGTCTTCCAGCGGGACCGAGACGTTGACCCAAGTGTTTGGTTCGAACTGCACGCCCATCTTCGAGAGGTCGAGTGAAGGTGCATCTGGCCTCCCCTCAATCCCTACTTGTATCTTTGGATGGAACCTAGATGCATCTACCGGAAGCACCCAGAAGGATATCGAGGTGTAGCCGCATGTACAGTAACATCCCCCGGGTGGGAGAAAGTCGACGTGTCCATTTGGGGATGGAGAGACGAAGGCCGACACGCTTCCCGTGCAAGATTGGGTACTTGCCGTCGGATCTATCATAGCCGAGCTTGCCATCGGAGACCACGCCTCACATCCCTCGTCGTACACCACCTCGTCGCTGACCGGATACACCACGAGGCGCCGTCCAATCGCACACGTTCTCCCCTGCTCATCAACTAGGTGGGCGTAGAGGGGATACTTGCCGGGTCGGATCTGCGGCTCGACATCTACCTCGCAGCTATACACCCCATCTCCCGTAATGCGATCGCCGTGGGACCCGTCGTCGTGCAGCGCGATGGGCCGCTCCAAGCCGATCGACGAGGCGTTGAGCCATATAGAGGTCAGAGACGCGTCGGAAGTGCCGGGCGACGGACGAACCAGCACCTCGACCAACAACCGTTCCCGCCGTCCCGGCACAAGGATCTCCGGCGAGATTGACATGTCGACAAATCTCATGCTCGTTTCAGGGTGTCGGCGGACCTTGGGCCAAGCCGAGATAATCCCAATAGAGTCTGTCGATGGCGAACCTTCGGCAATCCTCGTCCTTAGGAGTTCACCGAAGACATTACACCTCCAGACGTCCGTCTCAGCGGCCCTTGTCGTCACCACGTCGCTTATTCCG
>CAYWSC010000437.1:0-1889 GCA_964460695.1 Hadarchaeota archaeon (SeqCode) | reverse complement strand
TCCTCGACGCTCGGGGGGCACAGGCCTTGTTTCGAAGTTGATTCCCTGCTCAGGCGTTGAGGCGAGGTGCCACTTCCCTATGTACCCGACCTGGTATCCGGCCTGGCGGATCAGGGCACCCACGGTTGCTGTATCTATGGGAAGGGCTATTCCATTCCTAAAGCACCCCGTTTCGGTTGCCCACCTGCCCGTCTGGAGGCAGGACCTTGCAGGTCCGCACACTGGCTGAGGTGTGAAGGCATGCTCGAACAGAACGCCTTCGCGGACCATTCTATCGATATTCGGAGTAAGCCCGGGAAAGATCGGCCTGCCGTAGCACTCTACCGTATCCCAGCGCTGTTGGTCGCTGAGAACCACGATTATGTTCGGCCTTTCAAGCGCCATGGGCCTGTCTAATCCCCTTCTATTCGCATTCAGATATGGGTTTCGATTCCTGCCTCGGGTCTGCTTAGCGCTGGACAGGTTGCCTTTGCCTCTACATCTGGCGTGAAGATGAAGACGCGTGTTCTGAGTGAGGGCTAGAAGCTTGCCGAAGCCTTCTTCGATTCTGTGGCCCGGAGTTCGGATCCAAACGTCCCAGCACGGCATGCACCGCTCACGGAAAGTTAGAAATAGCAGCACGGAGAGCGATTCTGAGAAGATGGGCCGCCCAGGGCAAGAGGATGCAACGCACGTTGCCCGCCACTCAGAAGCGGTGGGAGAAGTCGCCAAGCGCGTGCTGAAGGTGCTGGACCACGAGGGCCCTGACCGTCTTCCAGTCTTCGACACGTTCTGGGAGGAATTCGTATCCGCGTGGCGCCGGGAGAGATCTGTTCCAGACCGGGTCGATATCCGTGACTACTACTTCATCGACATAGCTATCGCGGTTCCAGACGAGGTGTTCTTCCCATCGCGAAGACGCGTGATCGAGTCCAGGGAAGGGTGTGTCGTCGAGGACGATGGATGGGGACGCATCGTCAAGAGGCGCCAAGGGGCCTACTTCTACCAGGTGGTGCGCCGAGAGCTAGATGAACGGTCAAGCCTAGAAGGCCTCCAATTCGACCCTCCCGATATGGATCTACGCTACCGGAATCTGGCAAGGTTCGTGGAAGCGGAGACGAAAAGGCGTTGCGTCTTCTGCAAGATAGGCGGCCCCTTCATAAGGAGTACCTTCATCCGGGGAACGAGGAATCTGGCCACCGATATGATCAGGCATCCTGCCTTCGCGGCAGATCTCTTTCACGCCGTGGGGGGACACCTCCTGTCCGTAGCCCTCGAAGCCCTCAAGCGGACAGGCTTGCACGAAAACGGGGTTTGGATCTACGACGACATGTGTTCGAATCGCGGGCCCATGTTCTCTCCCCGACTCTTCAGAGATCTAATCCTTCCCGTCTACGAGCGCATGATCAAGCGCCTCCGCGCCGCCGGATGCCGAAAAATCATCCTTCACTGCGACGGAGACCTCAGACCACTCCTAGACTCTTTGATGGACGCCGGCATAGACGGCATCCATCCCGTCGAGCCGCGAGCCGGCATGGATGCAACGGAGCTCAGAAAACAGTACGGAGACCAGCTGGCCCTCATAGGCGGCGTAGACAACACCTACATACTTCCCCGAGGGCAGGCAGGCGAGGTAGAGAGCCATATCAGATCTCTGTGCGAGATAGGGCGGGAAGGCGGATTCATCATAGGTACCCACAGCATCGGTCCAGACGTAACGGTATCAAGGTACGAGCTGTACCGGAGATACGTAGCCTGCTACGGCACCTACGAGTAGGTCTGGCAAGGAGCTTCCAGCAGGCATCCGAAATTTGTATAAGTCGAGGAGTTCATAGGCATAGGGATGGAGCTCAACGCCGGGGAGAAAAGCAGGCTGCCCAATCGACTTGTGCTGCTAGTCCTGGTCTTGC
>CAYWSC010000436.1:0-1893 GCA_964460695.1 Hadarchaeota archaeon (SeqCode) | reverse complement strand
CCGGGTTCTAGGTCGATCGATGGAAGGCGGGTCGCCACCGCGAACGGACAAGAACCACTCGGCGGGCGGGGTAGAGAGGCCTGTCCCTTTCTTGCGAGCTTCCCATCTATGAGGATTGTCCAGTTGAGGGCCAGTGGCCATTGGTCTGTATCCATGACGCGGAAGACCACATCTCTAAGATTCCACGTTTCTCCTCCCGGCTTGGATATGACGATATAGGGCAGTTGTTGTGGCTGTCTCTCGGCCGAGACGGCAAAGGACAGGCGGATTCCTTCAGGCGGATAGGTCACAGTTATTGGTCCCAGCCACTCGTAGAGGTAGCGCGGCAGCCGGTATACGATCCAGAAGGAGAGGTTTTCTCCGGGTTCTAGCCTCGGGTGGGTATGATGAAATTCGTACGTCAGCATTCCTTCGCACTCAACTTGGCCAATAACCTGTGAATAGCTGTGGTAATAGCAGATCCTAGGTCTACCGTCCCCGACTTCTATTCTAACCGCTTCGGGTAGGAAGACCAGTTCGTCGGAGCCTCTGTTTGCCGCCCTCAGCCAAAGGATGATCTGCCTTTCTCCTTTGACGTCTCCCAAAGCGACGACTTCGAGGCTCACTGTTTCGGACTGGGCTGATATGTTCGGGAAGGTATGATTTGTGTGCTGAGGGAGCTCAGCTTGCTTCCACTGGTCGAGTCCCTGGGCCGGATGGAGAAGCATGCTTAGCGGGAGCAGTGCCAGGGTGAGGAGGACGATGACTGTGGATACTTTCGGGAATTTCCTTCTCCTCAACTCTGTTTCCGTATCGCACCTAGCCAAGGTAGCCACCGAACCCTGCCGGCGCGCTTCGCGCCTTCTGGGAGCCGGTTTTTCTTGCCCTAGGCCTCGAGGTAAGGGTCGTCTGCGTCAGTGATCAATGTCTCAGGAACTGTGCCAACGTCGGGTTGATCAAGACAACCTTCTAGGGAACGCAATACTTGTACTCGCTGGAGTCGAAGTCAGGGTTCAATTGATGAATCCCGACAGAGCGATGGTCCTTTAGGCATAAGAGGCTTTCGATCCAAGCCTGAAAGAGATCCCTGTCGAGCCTCGCTCCTCGTGATAGGTCACTTCAATCTTGTTGATTGCCTCGACCGCTCCGTCTGCTTGATTCTTGCTTGAAAAAGGCCACGTCTGTCCGTAGTATCCTAGGCCACTTCCTTACTGTAGATTGCTCTACCGTCGATAGCGCATAGTCGTCGTGCATGTGGTTAGCCTCGTTCCAGCAGACCTCTGCGGTTCCCGATTGGTAGTCAAATTCACAACCGGTTCCACTATCCTGGTTCACTGGGAAGCATGCGGATACCCCTAGGGAATGAGTACAGCGAATACCAGATAGACCTCTACTTAGGTCCGCTGGAACGGAGAAGACTGGTCAGGCTGGCTAGAGGTTAGGCCTCTTGCCCCGTTGCTAGGTCTCCGAGAAGAGGGTAGAGCATGACGGCCTTCCTGTCGGCAGAGTACGGAAGCGCCCTAATGTACTTGGTCAGGTTGAAGAGAAGCTTCCGGTTGAACACCTCGCGATCCTCCGACGGATGGAGCGGGATCTCGACGAGTCCGGCGACCTGTCCCTCTGGCCGCCTCGGCGGCGTGTACACGGGGAATAGGCCTATCGTTGTCTGGGCCTGCCTCGTGACTCCCGGCGACATCTCTATTTCGGAGCTTGCGGATATCTTGACTGCCCTTGCCTTTTCGGGCTGGGGGATGTAGTAGTCGAGGAAGCTAGCAGCCTCGAATGTGCTACTCCATAAATCCCTAGCGACCGACTGGACGTCTTCATACCATATTTCGATATGGATGTCCTCCCCCTCCCCGTCCCGGCTCGGGTTGGGCAGGATCCCTGAGAAGAGTGGCCCTCCATCTGCCT
>CAYWSC010000435.1:0-1897 GCA_964460695.1 Hadarchaeota archaeon (SeqCode) | reverse complement strand
CAAGGAGTTCAGCGAGCCAGGTGAAATAGACCGGCTGGTGATAGCCAAGTTCCCCGGCGCCAGAGGGGGAAAGGGATACTTCCTCGCCGACTCTCCCCAGTCCTTCGAGAAGAAGGCCAGGAAGATGACTAAGAAGGGGCTCCTCACGAAGCAGGATGTCGAAAGGATATATCTCCAGGAGTACGTCCTCGGGGTCAACGCCTACTTCCACTACTTCCGCTCGATTCTACGCGACGATGTGGAGCTTCTAGGCATGGACAAGAGGTACGAGTCGGCCGTAGATAGCCTTGGCCGAATACCGGCGCAGGAGCAGCTCGAGCTCGATTTGAATCCCACGTACACTGTCGTGGGGAACATCCCCATAACGCTGAGGGAGTCTCTGCTTCCCCAAACGCTGAGGATCGGGGATAGCGTCGTCGAGGCATCCAAAAGAATAGCCCCACCTGGCATAATCGGCCCATTCTGCCTCGAAACCGTAATCACAGACGACCTCAAGGTCTACACGTTCGAGATCTCGGCCCGGATCGTCGCAGGCACCAACGTAGGCATCGGTACCTCTCCCTACGCGTACCTCAAGTACGGGGAAGGCATGTACATGGGGAGAAGAATAGCCATGGAGATAAGGGAGGCCATCGAGCAGGACGCCCTAGAAGAGATATGCTATTAATACGAGGGCCGCTGAGGAGGGGCACCACAAGGCCGGATGGAGTTGGACGCGATGGTCGTATCGAAGAAGGACGCAGAGAGGATCGTCTCCGAATATGACGCAGACTCGGTGACGATAGGGGTACTCGGCTCTCACTCCGCCGAGGAGGTAGGCGTATCTGCCAAGTCATTCGGACTTCCCACCGTCGTTATCTGCCAGAAGGGAAGGGACGCCCTCTACGCGAGATACAACAGGCATCTCTTCGACCACGTGATAACCCTCGACAGATTCTCCTCGATAGTCGAAGAGGATGTGCAGAGCAAGCTCAGGGATCTGAACACCATCTTCATACCTAACAGGTCCTTCAGCGTCTACGTCGGTTACGACAATATCGAGGAGAGGTTCGAGGTTCCAATGTACGGAAACCGCATGATTCTGAGGGCGGAGGAGAGAACCGAGGAGAGAAACCAGTACTGGCTTTTGGAGCAGGCTGGGATCAGAATACCCAAGAAGTTCGACACCCCGGATGAGATAGACAGACTGGCAATCGTGAAGGTTCAGCAGAAGAACAACCCCCTGGAGAGGGCCTTCTTCTACGCCTCTTCCCCCGAGCAGTACTGGGAGAAGGCCGACGACCTGATCCGCAGGGGCGTAATCGACCGGTCAGGGCTGGAGAAGGCCAGGATAGAGGAGTACGTCCTGGGACAGAAGTTCAACGCCAACTTTCAGGGGTGGTCACTAACCGATGCCTTCGACGACTTCGATTTCGTTGGTTTCGACGACCGCAAACAGGTCAACCTACACGGCATCCTGGGTCTCCCGGCAAGAGACCAACTTTCCATAGATGTGGCCGTGAAGAACGAGGAGATCGGGCACTACGGCCTAACTATGAGGGAATCCAAGAAACCGCTGGTATACGACGCTGCGCACCGTTTCAGAAGGGTGTGTGAGAAGCACTATCCCCCTGGAATGATCGGCCTCTTCGCGCTTCAGGGTGCGGTCGCATACGACCCAGAGGACCCTGAGGAGAAGAGGCTCGTCTTCTACGTCTTCGACGTGAGCCCGAGGATCCCCGGCTGCCCGTGCGTCGGGCCGACCTCGCCCGAGATGAGAAGACTGACAGTCAAATACGGAGAGGCCCTAAAACGGTACGGCCTTGGCGAGATCTCAGCCCCAATGGATCTTCCAATGCTGGAGATCAGACATGCCGCAGAGAGCGGGAGGCTCGAGGAAGTAGTCACCTAGATCGGT
>CAYWSC010000434.1:0-1904 GCA_964460695.1 Hadarchaeota archaeon (SeqCode) | reverse complement strand
AGTGCCCCGGTGGTGGACACCGCGAGGAGCCCGTTCTGCCGACTACATGGCCTCCCGATATCAAGTGTGAGGCTATCGTCGGGCTTCCTCGCCGAGAGAATCAGGAATGTAAGGATGGGGGCCGATAAGCTACTGGAACTGCTGGAGGAGCACGGCGTCATGGACAACTTCAGAAGGGTCTCCGGCAGGAAGAAGGTTCCTCGCAGGGGACCCTTGTTCACAGACTCGGATCTGTACAAGTGGATGGAGGCCGCCTCTTTCTATATCCAACAGGGAGACAGGTCCCTCGCCGGAACGCTAGACGCACTTGTCGATTTAGTCTCTGCAGCACAGCAGGCTGACGGATATCTGAACACCTACTTCGTCGACGGGAGGGCGGCGGAGAGGTTCACCGACTTTGCAAACAAGCACGAGCTCTACTGTGCTGGCCACCTCATCCAGGCTGCGGTAGCGAACCGCCGGGCAACCGGAGACAAGAAGCTTCTCCATACTGCCGTAAGATTCGCCGATCTACTTGCCAGTACCTTTGGACCGGGTAAGAGGGAGGCCTTCAGTGGGCACCCCGAAGTCGAGATGGCCCTGGTGGAGCTTTACCGTGAGACCGGAAAGAAACAGTTCCTTGATCTTGCGGGCTACCTGCTCTCCCAGATACAGTTCGAGGAGCGGGACTCGCTGGAGGGACACGCGGTACGTGCGTGCTACGCTTGTTGCGGAGCCGCCGACTACTTCGCCGAGACGGGGGATGAGAAGACCTGGTCTGCCCTCATCCGCCTCTGGACCGATCTTGAGGATCACAAGATGTACGTGACCGGCGGCGTCGGGTCCAGGCACACGGGGGAGTCGTTCGGCGAGAGGTACGAGATTCCAAATCTACGAGCCTACTGCGAGACCTGTGCAGCTATCGGGGTCTTCATGTGGGCCTGGAGGATGCTCTGCATAACCGGCGAAGCTCGGTACGCCGACACCTTGGAGCGTTGCCTGTACAACGGGATCCTGGCAGGGGTCTCTCTGTCTGGAGACAAGTACTTCTACGTCAATCCACTGGAGTGCAGCGGAGCGAGCGAGGGCGGGGTGGCCCACGAGAGAAAGGAGTGGTATGACACGACCTGCTGCCCCACCAACCTTCAGAGGCTGGTGGCATCCCTTCCGGGATACCTCTACGCTGCCGACTCCAAGGGGATCTGGTTCAACCTATACCAGGAGTCGAGCCTCACAACCCGGGTGGCAGGCTCCAAAGTCCAAATAGAACAGCAGACGAACTATCCTTGGGACGGAAACGTCAAGATCTCGGTGAAGGCCGACCCGCCAGCGAGGTTCTCGATACACCTGAGGATACCGTCTTGGTGCCGGTCTCCGGAGGTCGTTATTGCTGGTAGACGCATCAAGCCCAAGCCCGGTAGCTTCTACGCCCTGACAAAGAGATGGGAAGCAGACACCTTTCAGCTCCGTCTGCCCATGGAGGCGACCCTGCTGAGGTCCCACCACAGAGCGAGGGAGGACTTTGGCTGCGCCGCAATTCTGAGGGGTCCCCTTGTCTACTGTGTCGAGAGCGTTGATAACCCCTCATTCGACCTGCTGGATCTCTTCATCTCGCCGGATCCACACTTCTCAACCTCGTTCGACAAAGAGCTTCTCGGAGGCGTCACAGTGGTCGAATTCGACGGAGCCGTCCCGGAGGGAAGGATCCCCCTCTACAGAGCCGACTCGTCGATTCGCCTCCGCCGGGTGAGGGCAAGAGCGATACCATACTTCTCGTGGCAAAACAGGGGAAGATCCAGCATGCTTGTCTGGATACCTAGAATGGATGCCCTCTAGGCGAGCCCCGCCAAGGGCCGCAATCGGTTGATTTCAAGTCACTAGATATAGGAAACGTTAAAATGCTACGAAGATGCGTTGCGCTGAGG
>CAYWSC010000433.1:0-1907 GCA_964460695.1 Hadarchaeota archaeon (SeqCode) | reverse complement strand
CGGCATCCCCTTGGTACGGTCTCTTTTGCCGTGTGTCAGGACTAGAATGAGAGCGCTGGGGAGGGGATTTGAACCCCTGATGCCTTACGGCAACTGACTTGCCGCTCCCATCTGGATTAGCAGGCATACGCTGAGAACCATCAGCGCCCTAACCAGATTTCCCGTGGAGAAGATCCACCCTAGGCGACCCCAGCCAGTCGAAAACCGAGCCTTCCCTGTGAAAATAAATCTTTTCACACGGAGACCGACCCTCCGCATCGGACCTGGTTTCGAAGCTTCGTGCCGTAGAAGAGGCGTATGCCTCATCGGAAGTCTATTGAGACCAGGTTTCCCTGATCGTCGTAGGTTCCCCTGAAGAGGGCAACCCTGCCCGAGAGCTGCTCTTTGTATCCCGCCGCGGTTCCGTTGAAGATCTGCGAGAGCAGGGCCATCGCCGTCTCGAATCCCTGCCTGCCGAAGCCGCCGACCATCAGCCTGCTCGTCCCCCTCTCCGAGAACCTCTCCTCGGGCAAGAGCGAGAGGTAGCCCCATTCAGAGAGGTTTCCGGGCAGGGTTGGAATCGACGTGAGCATCTCCTCTGTGCTCATAGCGCCCTGGAAAAGCAGATATGGAGGGATCCTTGGCGGTTCGTGCTCCGACACGATCTTGAGCTCCCCCTCCTGAGATACGTATCCGGAGACGTAGTTGGAGGATGGATCGCCGATCGCTATGAGGTTCTTCTCTATGTAGTCCGTCTGGATCGAGTAGCGCGAGCCCGACTTTGAGGCCGCCCTTGTGTGGTTCATGACCTCTGGGATGAGGCCCTTGATGGAGACAAGGTCCCTTGTCTCATTAGCATACTTGAAGATCTCTCCGCGGCTCAGATTGAGCAGGTGGCCGGAAGAGCCGAATATCACAGAGGTGTCCCTTATGAAGATGTCGGGCAGATGGTTCAGGTCGTAGTCGGCGAAGATCCTCACCGTTCTCAGCGCCTCAAACTTCTCCTCCTCGGGGGTGTAGTACCTGTATGCTAGGACTACATGTCTGCACCCGCTTTCAGAGAAGGTGACCCCCACTTCGACCCTCCTGTGCTCACCGGGGAGCAGTTGCTCTATCGTTATGTTTCCGCCTATGATCTGGACCGCACCGTTTCGCTTGTAGATCGTCAGATTCACGGCGGGGGATGTCCCCTGGTTCCAGATGTCTATCGGTATGGTGGCGGTGTAGTTGCCCGAAGCGTCTGGCCGGGCGGTTGGCTCTAGATCCAAGACTGTTGCCTTCACCTCGGGCTCTTCGATCCTGCCTGCCACCCAGCGGACGAGGTTGAGGAGAAACTTGTTGTTGTCGAAGCTGTCCAGGAACCTGCTGCTCCACAGGTTGTTGTCCCCTATACACGCGACCCTTCCTTTTCCATAGAGCGAGACAGCAGCCACCACCAGCCTGCCCCTCTCCTCGTCGGGGTCATATGTCCTGTCTCCGTCAAGGTCCGACCACGCCTCGTCCGAGGTCCATGCGACGGCCGTCGCGTTCCCCCAGACCCTAAGGGAGCATCCGGCGTGGTAGCTTATTCTCGATATCCCCTCAGTGACGTTGTGGTCGGCGAACCTGGTTATCATGGGCCAGTGGGGGTAGCGGGAGTCATTCAGGTACGGAGATGTAGGGTCGCAGACGAGGTCATTCTCGAACTCGATCCCGAACTTGGCGGCCAGCAGGTTGACGGCCTCCCGTGCCCACGGCTCGTACTGCTCGCTTGCCGACTGCCCGGCAATTATCAAGCCGTTTCCCTTGGCGACGTAGTCGGCGAACGTGTCTATGTCGTTCACGAACCTAGCCGCATCCCTCGGCGTTATTATGAGGGCCTCGACGAACCCGCTGAGATTCTCGGGGGAGACCGAGCTATACCCGGTGTAGGGGCTGATCAGATTCGC
>CAYWSC010000432.1:0-1928 GCA_964460695.1 Hadarchaeota archaeon (SeqCode) | reverse complement strand
TATCCCTCGAGAAGTATCTCCCGAGACGGCTTTTCGAGGCGCATCACGATCCACCCATCTATGCTTATCTCTCCTTGGGAACGGGTTCCAACGAGATTCAGGGACAGATCGATTGTGTAATGACCCGAACGCACCTCCGGGATGAGCCAGATCTCCGATGTTTTGGCCTCTGGGATGGTTGTCTCCCAATACGCGTCTATGACACCCCTAAATCTTCCACACCGGACCGAACCTGGGTCTGCCTCAGCAATAATCAGGTGAACCGTCTCGTAGTCGCTCACCCCACGACACGTTGCCCTAATGGTGACGGTGTGAGGGCCAAGCTCCGCCCACGGACCGGCAGCTATCTTCAAGGTCGATGTCCCAGGAGACGAGACTGAGCGAGGAGTGAACCAGGCCGTCACCCCTCTGGGGAGGCCAAGCACGTCAAGAAACACCCTCGAAGGCGCACCATGTGTGGACGAGACCTGTATGGAAAACTCGGTGGTCGTCGCCCTCTGAATGCTCCTTGACCGCGGCGTGGCGCTGACGCCGAGGCCGATCGGCTGCCGCGTAATCACGACCTTTACAGACGTTGAACGCGCCAACCGGCCACGAGACGCTTGGATGACGATTGTGTAAGTCCCAGTGGGAACGGACGGGGCTGTGCGAAGCGTAACCATGCAGCGTCCTCCCGCAACCACGTACTGGGGATCGAAGGAGATGCTTGCACCGGTGAATAGCTGTGTACATCCCACGAAGAGTCTCTCCGGCGGCCCGCTCTTCAGGGGCAACCAGACGGAGAAGGTCGTGAAGCCTCCTGGCACAATGGTTCTCACTGAAGGCTCGACGACTATGTCGAAGTCACACTCTGCCGATCCAAACGCCATTGGTATCAGAAAAACGACGGTAAGTATCGACCAGGCATCTCTCAGAAACAGGAAGGATCCGTTCCCTGGAAGAATGCGGCGAATCCGACGATCGCAGTTCTCCAAGCTCGGCAGCTCCATTAGTCTCTACCGCCCGTGATTCTTCACCCACGATCCTCGAGGAGCAGGCCTCTGTCGACGAAGGGCTGCGAGAGGGGAGAGGATCAGCCAGAGTAACGGCCAGATCGATGGTTCAAGCTCTGTTATCGTCCCCACGATCCTAACTGTCGAGCCCCATGCACGGAGAATGTGGTGGTACGAGACAGATGAGTGAGTCGAGTTCGTAGCAAGGGTTGAGGAGACTTCCTCTCCGTCAACCCAGACGGTGAAGGGGGGCTCCAGAATCTGCCTCGGTATCGTTATGGTCGTATCGCCAGCTATCTGTGCCATCGGCCAGAACCAGTCTGAGGAGTAGTAGGCCCAGTATCGAAGCGACCCCTCTTGCTCGCTGAACGAGAGCTGCCTGACCGAGTAGTTTGACACTATACCGATCACGGAGGTCTTGTCGCCGTACTGAACCGGCACAGCTTCCCTCCTCTTGGTTACATCGAAGACAACAGTATCCGCCGTAGCGTTGGTGAGGTCATTCATGCCGTCCCAAGAGGACCACACCGTCCAGCGCCCGGTGAGATCTGGCTCGACGCTGAGGAAGTATGCGGCGGTGTCCACCTTTGTGGTGGTGGATCTAGTCGCCTCCTGTCCGAGGGGGTTCTGGAAGTGGATAGTTACCCTCTCGCTGGTCGGCTTGCCGTTGTACATAAGAAAGGGCTGGATCGCCCCGCTCACCTCTACGCGTCCGCCTAGGACGACCGTCGCCGGCTCGACGCTGCAGGAGATCTGGCTCTGTGTCTTGACGTACGTGTCGGAGTAGACGTAGAGCCTATAGGTGGCGGGCTGCTGCTGACTCAAGAAATCGAGGCTGAAGCTAGATGTCTCGCCGGGCGGGATGCTCGTGGGCTGAGTGTATGTCGAGTCACACCTGTAGATCACTCCCCGGGCATCAATTAGAGAGACGGCTAC
>CAYWSC010000431.1:0-1928 GCA_964460695.1 Hadarchaeota archaeon (SeqCode) | reverse complement strand
AAACTTGGACGACAGAAAGCGAAAGCTAAGGCAAATAATCCTTGGTCTTCACCGAGGAGAAGACCCAGGCAAGCTCAAGCAGAGATTCTCCCATCTCCTTAGCAGCGTGCCGCCCACTGAGATAACCGAGCTCGAACAGTCCCTAATTGAGGAGGGACTGCCTCCGGCCGAGATACAGAAGCTCTGCGATCTGCACGTACAGATCTTCAAAGAATCGCTGGACAAAGCCGATTCACCTGAATCCACACCTGGCCATCCCCTCCATACATTCCTGGAGGAGAACAAGGCTCTCAGGGCGATCCTGGCCAAAACGCGTCGCCTCCTGAATCGGCTTGAAAAGGCTCGATCCCAGAAACAGATCGAAGGTTCGAGAAGTGAGCTGGCCAAGCTTCTAGACGAGCTATCCGAGATAGATAAGCACTACCTCAGAAAGGAAAATCAGTTGTTCCCCGTTCTCGAGTCAAAGGGCGTATACGGACCGCCCCAGGTCATGTGGGGGATCCATGACGAGGTGAGATCCCTTCTCAAGGAGGCCAAGGCGCTCTTCCCGGAGGACCTATTGGCGTCGGTTCAGACGACAAGACGGCTTGTCGAGAAGCTGGAGGATATGGCCTACAAGGAGGAGAAGATCCTCTTCCCAATGACCCTCGAGCTGTTCGCAGAACAGGACTGGGAAAGGGTGAGAAGCGGCGAAGAGGAGATCGGATACAGCTGGATAGGAGAGGCCACGTCGGTCAAGGCACCCCCAGCCGCAAGGGGAGCGATACCCAAGTTGATGAAGACGGAGACCGGAGAGATAGCGTTGGAGACCGGCTCCCTAAGCGTCGAACAGATCGGTCTGCTGCTGAACAGTCTCCCGCTGGACGTGACGTTCGTCGACGAGGAAGATCGCGTCAGGTTCTACTCCAGGGGAGAGAAGAGGATATTCCCCAGGACGCCTGCTGTGATAGGCAGAAAGGTTCAGAACTGTCACCCACCCAAGAGCGTCGCAATAGTAAACAAGATCATCGACGGGTTCAGGAGAGGAACGAAGGACGTCGCAGAGTTCTGGATCAACCTCAAGGGCAGACTAGTCCATATAAGATACTTTGCCGTCCGCGACGGCAAGGGAAAGTACAAGGGAGTCCTCGAAGTGGTGCAAGACATAACAGATATCCGGAGGCTGGAAGGCGAGAAGCGCCTGTTAGACTGGATGGAATAGCCGGAGGCGGATCATTGAGTCTCGAAGATAGTCTCACCTCTAGGCTGAAGCAGTATCTTGGAGACGACCAGAGGAGAATAGTCCATGCTCTGAAAGTGACTCAGAGGGCCAAAGAGATCTTGAAGCAGGAAAGAGGGGCTGACGAGGTGGTGGTTCTCTGTGCTGCAATCCTCCACGACATAGGCATCCACGAGGCCGAGAAAAATATGGAAGTTCCTCACCGAGGTATCAGCACCTTGAGGGCCCTCCAGTAGCTCGGGAGATTCTGAAGCAGGAGGGACTTCCAGACGCAGTAGTCGAGGAGGTGTGCGACATAGTGGGCCATCACCACTGGCCCAGGCCGCACGAATCGATCAATTTCAAGATAGTCTACGATGCCGACCAGATTGTAGGTGTCGAAGAGGGAGAGCTCTCACAGATCAGGCTGCTGACACAAGGCGGCCGCCGCCTAGCTCGACAGCTAGGGTTACAGTCGAGGACCCTCCCCGAAGAACAAGATGAGTGCTAGAGTCGAACCATAGACCTTTCGCCAGAAGCGAACAAGTTTTCTTTGGCTCCCCGACCTACGCGAGGGATGAGACGTATGGAGCTAAAGTCGATGCAAGGGCTTTGTGGAATCCTCGCTCCCGCGGTCGCCTTCACCTCGATCATCATCAGCATCCTATTGCATCCCTGGTTCAGCTTTCCCTACAACGCCCTCAGCGACCTGGGGGCGATTGGCACTCCC
>CAYWSC010000430.1:0-1935 GCA_964460695.1 Hadarchaeota archaeon (SeqCode) | reverse complement strand
TTCCGATGCCGGCGGCCTTGCAGAGCTTGGAAAACGAGGCGAGGCCCCGCTGGTCTTCCGAAGAGATGACCTTTCGTCACTGGTTCAAGCACTCGACGAACTCCTCTTCGACGACAAGCAAAGGAGGAGAAGAGGCCTCCTGTTCCGGAAGGTGGCGAGCCATAGATTCGCAGTATCAAAGCATGTCGATCGCTTACTCAAGTTATATGAACAAGCTGCATAACCTGATGATTAGAGATGGAGCCTAGCGTACTGTTCATCGTATCATCGGTCACGGGGAACCAGCTGACCCGGGCCTATCCCTTTGCATCAGCACTGGCGAAGCTCGGGAGGAAGGTGGAGATAGTCGGCCCCGGAGACCCCGGGAAGGACCTCTACGTCAAAGACCCGGAGATAGAGATCAGGCGCGTTCCAGACCTATCCCTCCGCGGGAAGCTCCAGTGGATCTCACAGAAGGTTGCGGGATACGATGTGATCTGCGTTACAAAGCCCTGCTTTGAGGGGACGATTGCCGCCTTCGCTGCGAAGAGGCAGAAGAAGTTCCTCGTATACGACCTGGACGATGATGACCCGCGCAACTGGCTCTTCGACGTAGTCGACGATGCGAGGAAGTTCGGCCTTCGCTCGACGCTTCGCTACATCCCCTCGGCCGTTGCGATAATGGTCAACTTCTCCTGCAGGGTTCTTGCCGACAGGATCAGCGTAGCCTCCCACGAGCTCAAGAGGAGATACGGGGGCACCGTGATGTATGTCCCGGTAGACGCCTCCATCTTCTCCGATGTAGACCCAGTCCCTCCGGGCGATGGCGTGGTCATGTATACGGGGGCAATAAGGGCCCACAAGGGGATAGAGACCCTCATCGAGGCCTTCAAGAGAGTCAAGGAGCAGCTCCCGTCGGCGAAGCTATACCTCGTCGGTCCCTACGATGAGGGGTCCTACAGCTGGAGGGTCCTCAAAAGACTGATGAACGACGTGACAGACATATACCTAACTGGTCTCCAACCGATCCAGACCATGCCCTCCTGGCTCTCCAAGGCGGATTGCCTAGTCCTGCCGCTCCCGGATAACCCGGTCCATCGGGCCCAGACCCCGGTGAAGCTCTTGTTCTACATGGCTTCTAGAAGACCCATAGTCGCAACGAGCGTGGGTGAGGTGACCAAGCTCCTTCGGGACGGAGAATCCGCGCTAGTCGTCCCTCCGGAGGACCCAGTCTCAATGTCCAAAGCCATAGTGAGGCTCCTCAGTTCCCGAGAGCTATCAGTCCGTCTTGCCCACCGGGCCTTAGAAGAATTTCTCCGGTCCCACGACCTAGCCTCGAATCGGGTGAAACTTCTCCAGTTCTTCTCCCCAGCCCCAGGGGAGCTGGAGAGAGTGGAAAGAGACACCGGCACCAAGGCGGGAGGAGAGCCGACGCAGCGAGCAGGTGGCTAGGTGAGGAGTTGAGAATAGCAAGGCTGGTCATAGACTTTCCAGAGTCGCACAGGCTATCGGGCGGCCTACTTCCAAACATATACTACCTCTCCAAGTGCGAGTTTGAACAGGGACACGAGACGGCGATATTCACCTACGGCAGGGGACAGTTCTCCCAAGAGCAATTCGAAGAGATACCGATATACAGGGTCCCCAAGCCGAGAGTGTCGAGGATCTTCCTAGGCAGGTCCCTCCTCTCGGCAGTTAGGAAGACGGGGTTCCGCCCGGATGTGATACACTCCGTGAACGCAACGCCTCTAGGCTGGCTTTTCAACCGAGAGGCGGCGGAGAGGCTTCACGCCAAGGTGGTCCTCTCAGTCCACACCCCCGTGCTTCGCCACGACAAGTTCAGACCCGAGAAGACATACCTGCTGAACGCGGAGTACTTCTTCCTACTAAGGAGGCTTTCCAGGATCGTCGACCTCAGTATAGCTGTCTCGAGATTCGTCAAGAAGGAGCTCGTGG
>CAYWSC010000429.1:0-1935 GCA_964460695.1 Hadarchaeota archaeon (SeqCode) | reverse complement strand
GGATCCTTGGGCCCTCAGGGGCTTCGAAACCCGAGATCGTCAAGAAGAGCTCGTTCAAAGGGCGGAGGACGACGACTACGTTACCTTTCTTAGAGCCAACGGCTTTGACCACGTCTACGATCCCTTCGGGCAGAGGGGTGAGATGTACTACATACCTCAGATCGCCCAGATGCCGCAGAGGCTTCACGGGACCAACTGGGTCGGCGACCGGGCCGTCGAGTTCATCCACCATACAGACGACTCTAGGCCGTTCTTCCTCTGGGTGAGCTTCATTCATCCCCATCCGCCGTTCTCTCCACCAACACCCTGGAACAAGCTGTACCGAGCAGCCCTGATGCCGCTGCCCAACAAGCCTCCGGGATACCAGACGCTACACACCTACGCGAACAGGTTCCAGAACCGCTACAAGTACCGTGACAGGGGCATCGATGAGAACTTGGTTCGAACGATCAAGGCGTACTACTACGCCTGCATCTCCTTCATAGACTTCCAGGTCGGGAGAATCCTGTCCGCTCTCGAGGAGGAGGGGCAGATTGATAACACCCTGATCCTTTTCACCTCGGATCACGGAGAATTCCTAGGGGATTACGATTGTTTTGGGAAGCGCAGCATGCTGGATGCGGCTTCACGAATCCCTCTGATCGCAAGATATCCTGAATCCTTGCCAGCGGGCACCGTTTGCGAGACCCCAGCCAGCTTGGTCGACCTGATGCCAACGTTCCTTTCGGTCGCAGGATTGGAGACATCGGGTCTGGAGCTGGACGGGATGGATCTCAGGCGGCTTCTAACACTGGAGGACAGGACGGTCTTTGGCCAGTATCAGGAGGGACCGCTGGGCGTATACATGGCTGTAAACAGGAGGTGGAAGTACTTCTACTCCTCACCTGACAGAAGGGAGTTCCTCTTCGATCGTCTCACCGACCCTCGCGAGAGCAGGAACAGGGCGGGCCTCTCGCTTTGTGCGAAAGAGAAAATGGCTATGAAGAGCCGCCTCATAGAATTCTACTCGAGAAGCGGCTACGAGGAACCTCTGGATGGCAATGAGTGGCGGCATTTCCCACAACCAAGGATTCCAGACGATCCTGATGCCGGGCTCTTGATCCAGGACGCGCCTTGGTCCGTGGGGTTCCAGAGGATACCTGGCTACACCGACTAGGTCCGTGCTATGAGGTTTTCCCGGTCGCTGCCCCGATCCATAGGGACAAGCTTGTAGGCCCATTTCCCCTGCTCAGAGCGGATAGAACATGAGTTCCCGCTGCGAGCGCGTGACCGCGGCTCAACCGGTCACCGAAGAGACGTAGATCCTCGACACCGGGAGCCGTTCAGAAAGAACTCTCATCAGGGATCTGAGGTCCTCCGCCCTTGCCTTCCCTTCGAAGGAGATTGCCACGGGGCTAGAATCTCCAGGGTGCCTGAGCGAGATGTGTGCAGAGGCCTTTCTTTGACCTCTAAGAACCTCGACAAGGGCCTCTTGGCTTCCAGGGGGAACAAGGTTCTGAAGCTCCTTCCGTACGGTCTTCACATCCCTCCTCCTGTCAGGATGGTCGTAGACCGAGCTTCCGTCCACCCAGAGGTGCGAGACGTTCCGGTAGCCTAGTCTGGAGAGGGCCCGGAGGACTTCCCCTAACACTAGATTCATGTCGATGTGGTCGACAACTTCTATTTTCCTTCTCCATGAAGAGTAGTGGGCCTCTTCGTCGAGCATGTGCACAACCGAAAGGTCGACACGTACTGTCGGCCGCGTCAATCTGGTACCCGTAGAGGTATGCTCTCTATTCTCCGTACGCTCTGTGGGTCCGCGCCGGCCTTCGGCCCGCAGCCACTTCATGACCTCGTCCGGAGCCTGCGTCCATGGGGGCGGAGGGAGATCGACGGTTCTCCCATCCTTTACCCTTCCTTTTCTAGGCGTTGTATCCCCAGAGGAAAAGGATTCTT
>CAYWSC010000428.1:0-1949 GCA_964460695.1 Hadarchaeota archaeon (SeqCode) | reverse complement strand
TGGATCCCAGAAAGGCCTTCGAACGACCTCTCTACCTTCGGCGCGGTCGTCCTCCTTCCCCGTCAGAAATGCGTGACGGAAGTCGGCGAAGGCCTTGGTCCAAGATCCGTGCCGCCAGTAGGACTGTATGCCGATGGCAAAAACAGCAACGCCGAGCATTGCGACGATCACTCCGAAAACCAGTGAGTTTCCGCCCTGGCTTTCAATCGAAGAATCCATGAGAAGCAGGGAGCTTGCCGTCCTGTCCATCTCGCTGGAAACTTGAATGATACCGCTCCCAAGGCGATCTGAGATCTGCGACATGGCGGACTCAACAGCCGAGGTAAGTGAGGAGGCTGCTTCCCCCAAGGATACGGCTAGTCGGCTGACCATGCTATCGATGGACGTCGAGTTCAAGCCCTCTTGTGCAGCAAGAACTGGACAGGCAAGAATGGACAAGGCGGACAGGATGGTGAATAGTTTGACCTGTGTTGCTAGCATGTTGATGAGGCGGACCTGTTCTTGCTTAAATCTCTACGACCACGCCGCGCCGCTGGATGGCCTCTTCGCAAGTCCGTTGCAGGAATCCTTACCAGCCGCGGGGTTGGCTGAACGACTCGTCTCTAGATCAACCCCAGGCCACACTTCCCACCGGAAGAATATCGGCCCTCCTGGCGGCATATCTCAACAACATCTCGAGCAGCATCATCTCTTTCCAGGTACGAAGAGACCACTCATGAGTCCAGACGTGGAGGAACAGTCGTCGCTTCGCAGCCCTGCGAACCAGTCTTGCTAGTCTTCTCAGGTTGG
Source organism: Hadarchaeota archaeon (SeqCode) (assembly GCA_964460695.1). Lineage (GTDB taxonomy): Archaea > CAYQAE01 > CAYQAE01 > CAYVLA01 > CAYVLA01 > CAYWSC01. The sequence goes on along the minus strand of CAYWSC010000428.1, from coordinate 1,160 downwards.
CAACCGTGACGTCTTGCAAATAGTAGCTTCTGGGAACCCAGATGAGTTTCTTTGAGACCCATGGATCCGGCAGAACCTCCTGGCCCTCGGGCCTAGGGGCGATGCACGTAACATGGTCATAGCCGTACTCGGCGATGACACGCTCATGCCCCACTTCGTTGAAGGGATACACGAAGGTGTGCATCTTGACCCCGTACAGTTCTGCCGCCTCCCTGCACGCTTCGAGCTCGCTTCTAGCAACATCCACTGTGCACATTGGGTGGGCGAAGGAAACGTGGGAGAAGGAGTGGCATGCGAGTTCGTGTCCCGTCCTGTCAGTAATCACTGCTTCGACCAGGTCGGGCGCATACCAGAGATCATCCTCTGGGAACCGAGAACGCGGATCTCTGTCAAGCCATCCCTCAGCAGGCAGCTTGAGAAGAGGGTGTCCGTCGCAGCCGGGAAGGAGGAGGTGACCCACGAAGGCAAAGGTGGAAGGCACTTTCCTCTTTCTGAGTAGAACTGGGAACGTCTTCCTTCCAGTGGATGGATCGACGGCGCTATGGTTTCGGGACTTGTCAAGGCCGGCTCCCAGCTCGACGTCGACCGAGAAACAGAAACGCAGCCTCTGGCCCATCTGGAGAGGCTAGACGCCGCCTGTTGAAAAAGGAGATCGTCGATGCCCTAGACCTTTCTACGAGTCTGTGAGGATCGATCCGCGAGACTGGCGAGAATCTTCTCGGCCTCTTCCCTGAACCCTAGACGGATCAGCTCCCTGGCATACTCTAGGTCTGCGGTGGAAGGACGGCGCTCGGAAACCACGAGGTCTGGAGACTGCTCCGGAGACTGCTCCGGTTGGATCGATTCTCCAGCCACAGCCTCGTCAGGACTGGCTGGCTCTTCGAGGGGAGTGGCCGGAGGAGGTTCCTCCAAAGAATCCTCTTCGTCCGAAAGTAAGGCTCGACCTAGCCAGCTAGCTCCTATCCCGCTGGGCCGGCTGCGACTCCATGAGGTCCGTGAAAGGATCGAGACAGCGTAGGCGCCGAACACCACTGATACCACCAGCAGCAAAAGCTTGTTCTTCAGGACCTCCACCCCCATCCTTATACTCCCAGTAGCCACCTTGGCGGCGCTCGAGAACAATGCACCGGCAACCGATCCCGACGAGGTTATGGGAGAGG
>CAYWSC010000427.1:0-1957 GCA_964460695.1 Hadarchaeota archaeon (SeqCode) | reverse complement strand
ACACTATCTTCTTCTCCGGATAGTATATCCGGGCGGTGCTTGCACTTATCGTTCCTGCTGGGCCGCCTCCAACAACGACTACGTCGACCTTCCTCTCCATTGGAACATCCTCGACGGGGCCCGAATCGTGGACTTATTGAATGTTTCCAGGCTAGCTAGCGCACAATAAAGACGTAGCAGCGGAGTCGGAATTGCGGCCGCTGACGGAGATATGGCAAGAATATGGGTCGAAAATGGAGCTGGCTCCTAGTCCCTGTAGTAGTGAAAAGCACCAAGATGCTTTTATCCAGAGCTCTGGCGGCAGCCAGAACAACCATTCCTTCTAGAACTTGGACAAAGCTTGGCGGGCCCGGCGGGATTTGAACCCGCGACATCAGGCTCCGGAGGCCTGCGCCCTATCCAACTAGACCACGGGCCCGAGAAGCCGTCGGCAGCGTCGTTGAAATGTTTGACCGCTGCTGGGTCAGATCGGAACCAAGAGATCGTCGTATTCCTCCATATGCACCAGGAAAGAGTTGAAGTCGATGAAAGAGACTATCGGCGTCCCGTAGAATATCCTGAGCCCCTCGTCCTTCAAGGTCACTATCATCGGGTAGAAGGGTAGGGACGGGTCAAACGCGTGGATTCTCTCCACGCACTGACCCTTCAAGAGCCTCGTCCTCTCGCGCTGCTTCACCACGGCTCTAGCCGTCCTCGACGCGCCTCCAGCTCTGTTCCATGCCTTGCAGTCAATGCAGAGCACCCTTCCGAGGCGGGCGGCCACAATGTCAATCTGCCTCCTATCGCTCCCCTTCAGCCAGACGTTTCTCTGGGCACGGTACCCGTTTTCGGCCAGGACCGTCACGCAGTACGACTCGAAGTTTCGCCAGTCGACCGGCTTCCCACCGCCCTTCGGGAAAAGCCCCAGGGCAAGAACGCTGATCTCGTCTGCCCGGCGAGAACCCCGGACCATGGCCCTTCCCAGGCCACTTGCCTTAAAGGTGACATTTGAACCCGGTAGCTTGGAGTTTCGCTACCTCCTCATGCTATTCCTGATGAGAAGCTCACGAATCCTTCTGGCCCTGGTCTCGTCCAAAGCCCCCTCCTTCAACATGGACTCGACGTAGTCCATCGCCTCGTCGATCCCGAGCCTAGATGCCTTCGAATATACCGTCGCAGCGATAGTCTCGGCCATACTCTGGTCTTCAAGGCCCTTCAGGATCTCGTTGAGATCCCACAGAAACAGCTCCTTGTCCCTCATGTTGAGCATGACCTTCTTCGTGTCCTTCTTCTTCCGCCTGCGCCAATGGCGGCTCGGGTATCGCATCCACCGACGACAGCCTTTGTTATCACTTATAATGCTTTTTGCGCTCCCTCCTAGCCCCTGCTTCCTCTAGATGAGGCATCTGGCGACTCGGCACCCATCCGAACAAGATATTTCAGGACGACCAACAGCATCCTAGCATGCCGTCTATCGACCTGAAGTCCATCTCATCCCTCCCGATGGGGCTGGATCTTCAGAAGAACAAACTTGTTCTAGGGGAAGGGTTGAAGTGCGAGGACCCTAGGGCCAGGACACTCGAAGAGATGAAGGACGTCCTTCTCGACCCGTCAGCCCGGGGACCCCCGGAGCTCTATTTCATGTACAGGGATCTACACCTCAAGGGAGACGAGTCCTTGTTCAGAGCCAACGGCCTTCGCTTCGACGCAACTGTAATCATTAGCGGCTTGGTCGGGAGGGAGTACGTCAAGACCGCTGGCCACTACCACCCGATGATACCCGGATTGGGCGTCTCCTACCCCGAGATATACGAGGTAATCTACGGAGGAGCGGTGTACCTTCTCCAGAAGATACGAACCCTTGCCGATCCTAGGAGGGTTGATGACCTCGTCGCCATAGAGGCCCTGCCGGGAGACAAGGTTATCATACCGCCGAACTACGGACACGTCACGATAAACCCGTACAAGACTCCGCTCG
>CAYWSC010000426.1:0-1962 GCA_964460695.1 Hadarchaeota archaeon (SeqCode) | reverse complement strand
GCCAGCCCACCGCTTCATACAAGCCCCTCGCCAGCGAGAAAAGAAAGCTTTTGCCCCTGGAGTGTCTGCGCGAAAGGGGCCGGCACGTCTTTCCCCCGGCGAGCATGATTTAAAACTCTCGATCCGCTCATAGTTGTGGAGATGTCTAGAAGATTCTTCTGGGCCGCGGTGCCCGTCTTGCTCCTACTGATTCTTGTTTCCGACTCGGCTGCAAAGACCGACGACGTCGGTAGGGTCAGGGTCCTATACCTAGGGAACATCGCCCTCAAGAACATAATGCTTTATGACCCCACCATTCAGGTCGACCCTGTCCCTGCCTACCTCTTTGGCATGGGCCTCAGCAAGGTGCAGAGGTTCCTCAGGATCTACATGCCCCGCACCTACCGCGACCTGGTAGACAAGCACGACGTGATATACATTGGCGATTCGGGCGTGCGCAGCTACTCGCCAAAATGGCTCGAGTGGATGTCCAGGGCGGTTGTAGACGGCGGCGTGGGGTTCGTGATGTCAGGTGGGTCTGAAAGCTTTGGGGGAAGGGGGGAGGACCCCTCCTGGAGCGACAGCGTAATGCACAGAGCCCTCCCAGTCTCGTGCGAGCACGTCGACAGCGACTCTGGGTATTTTAGGTTCTTCAGGCTTGTTGTCCTGAGAACCGACGATGATCTCATGGCCTCCCTTCCCTTCGAGGAGGCCCCCAGCTTCCACTACCTCAACATGCACGTCTACCCAAAGGAGGGAGCGGTGACGCTGGCGCAGGCAAACCTGCCGGAGAAGAACCCTGCAATCGTGGTCATGCAGATAGGCAGGAGCCGCTCGGTCGCCTTCATGCCGTACATAACGGATCCCAGGCCACAAATAGTGCCCTTCGCCGGATGGACGTACTACATAGATTTCGTCCCCAACCTCATGATCTACACGGCGAGTGCCCCCCTGCCTGAAGACTACGTCTCCATGCATCTCCTCAGAAAAAAGATCGGTGAGTACTCAAACCTCCGAGGCCTAGCCCTAAGCGTGCTCAACTTTGCCGAGGAATTCGGAGCCAACACCGTTCGCGTCCGAGGCGTTGTCGCAGAGGCCGATGACTACATGGAGAGGGCAAAGGCCCTCTTCATCAAGAAAGAGGTTGATCTGTGCAAGGACGAGCTGGAGAGGGCAATAGACACCCTGGAGGAGGCACAAGACCTGGCTTTGAAGGCGAAGAGAAGAGCGATGTTCTGGATCTACACCATAGAGTGGCTCGCGGTGACAGCGACCCTCATGCTCTCGGGAATAGCGCTATGGGAGCTCATGATTAGGAGGAGAATCTACAGGGAGGTAGAGACTACTCGTCCCGCCCACCTCTAGAAGATAGCTGGTGAAGCCGCGAGGGCCAGCAGACCGTCTCCATCCGTCGCGCAGACCTTTTCCCAGAAAGTTTTAACAGCGATAACTCCCCGTCATGAGAGAGGCTAACATGGAGCACCACGGCGAGCACCAGAATCATGACATGGCCGGCGGCCACGAAGGGATGGCCGTGGAGAAGGGAGCCAAAGCCCCGCCCCCAAGAGGAGGGCACATGGGACACGCCGCTGGAAGCACCCTCAGCCACCACGAGATGATGGTCAAGGACTACAGAAAGCGATTCTGGGTCTCCCTCATTCTGACCGTTCCTATCCTGGTTCTCTCCCCGACGGTCCAGAAGCTCCTCGGGATGGGTGAACTCCTCCGCTTCCCAGGGGACACCTACCTGCTCCTCGGGCTCGCAACCGCGGTCTACGCGTACGGCGGCCTGCCCTTCCTGCGAGGCATAGTAACCGAGCTGAAGAGCCGCCAGCCCGCGATGATGACCCTGGTGGCCGTCGCCATCACAGTGGCCTACGGCTATAGCGCCGCCGTGGTGTTTGGCCTCTCTGGCAAGTTCTTCTTCTGGGAGCTTGCCACGTTGATAGACATCATGCTGCTGGGCCACTGGATCGAGATGAG
>CAYWSC010000425.1:0-1991 GCA_964460695.1 Hadarchaeota archaeon (SeqCode) | reverse complement strand
AAGGCTTCTAGCCCTGGGCATCTCCACAGGGGTCAACGCCTTCCTCATAGACATGATAATAGTCGGGATTGTATGGCCGGGTGTTCCGAAGGCGGGCATTGTAGGAGCGGTCGTGTCGGTAGTCGCGGCCGTAGTGCTGGCCATCGGGTTCGTCCTTTTACACCTGGTCAACATGGGTCTGAACTCTCTCTCGGGCTTTGTTCACACAATGAGACTTCACTTCGCCGAATACTTCGGGAAGTTCTACGAAGGCGGTGGCGAGGAGTTCAGACCGTTCAAGGCATCGAGGACGATAACGTCCTTGGCGCAGGATGGAGGGTAGACTGGATGGCGGAGGGAGCAGAGGCCATTAGGGATGCGATAATCCAGCAGGCCAAGGAGGAGGCCTCTAGGATCGTGGCCGAAGCCGTCAAGGAGAAGGAAAAGGCCCTCTCGGCTGCGAGGGAAGAGGCTCTCCGCTCGTCTATGGATAGGCTCAAGCAGGCTGAGGCGGAGGCTGAGGTTAGGTACAGGGAGAAGCTGAGCACCCTCTCCAACGAGCTGAGGCGAGACTTCCTCTCGAAGCGGGAGGAGATCATAGACCAGGTTTGGAGAAGGGCGATGGAGAAGCTTGAGGCCCACGTCAAGACGGAGGGTTACAAGAAGGATCTCGACAAACTGGTTCTGAAGGCCGCTCGAGAGGTCGATGCAGAGACCGTGGTTCTAGATGCCAACCAACGCGACCTCAAGTACCTCTCTGAGAACTTGGCTAGACTGAACAAGATGCTGAAGAAGGGGGGAGTGGAGAAGACCCTGAAGGTGGGACGACAGATTCGTTGCATAGGCGGCCTTCAGGCCTGCGACGCCAAGAGGAGCATCGTTGTCGACCTGACCTACGACGGCAAGATCCGCAGACTGAGGCCCACTATGAGGTCGAGACTAGCTCTCATGATAGCAGAGGGAATACGATGAGCGTGGGACTCGAGGTAGCGGTGATACTTACAGGGATTGCCGTGGCAGCAGTCGCCGTGGCGAACAATGCCAGAACCGTGACTCCCTACTCCTTCCTCTTGGCGAAGGTGAGGGCGTGGGAGGCACGTCTGCTTACGGACACCGTGATCCAGTCCCTGGCCGAGTCCTCTTCGCTCGAAGTCCTCCTGTCTGCGCTGCGGGGCACCCACTACGAGACCGATCTGGAGTCGACCGACGCCGACGTAGAGTCTATTGAGAGGATGCTGGATGCATATCTCGCCTCGTGCTACCGCAACGTTCTGGAGCTGTTGCCAGAAGACGCTTCTCGGTTCTTGGAGAGGTATGCTGAGAGGATAGACCTCGGGAATCTGAAACTCGTCATCGAGGCGGTTGCAGGCCGCGTGGAGAGGGAAGATGCGATCTCCCATCTGGGAGATGGCATGCTATTCTCCAAGGACAGGCTTGAAGTGATGGCTAGGGCAGAAACCCTGGAGGAGTTGGTCGAGCTTCTCAGCTACACGAGCTACTACGACGATCTGAAGCGACAGATCGAGCCCGGAGAGTACGACGTCTCGGATCTGCTGCGCGCGGTCGAGCATTGCTACTACACGTCGGTGTGGCGAGAGGCCGGGAACCTTGGGAGGAGAAACAGGAGGATGGCGAGACTCATACTAGGCAGAGAGATCGATCTGCAGAACGTCAAGCTCATCCTCAGGCTGAAGAGGGAGTCCGTCGACCCCGGGCTCATCTCGAAGAACCTGATACCAGTTGAGGGCGAGCTGAAGCACGAGCTGCTCGACCTCTGCTCCAGGGCCGACGGCGTCGAGGAGGCTGCCCAGATACTGATGAGGAGCCGACTCAAGACGGTTCTCACACCCATCCTCTCCCAGGGGACAGGCGACCTGGGCAGGATAGAGAATCTGCTCGACGAGTCGCTTCTCAACTACTCGAAAAGCCTGTCTCTGTTCCATCCCTTGACCATCGCCACACCGCTCTGCTTCCTCCAGCAGATCCAAGCAGAGGTCCGGAACATGAGAGCC
>CAYWSC010000424.1:0-1999 GCA_964460695.1 Hadarchaeota archaeon (SeqCode) | reverse complement strand
TATCTGCGACGAGTATCCCGGCGCAGGTGACCTTCATAGCCATGGCCAGGGCTTGACCACAATATATGTTTTCCGCAGCTATGTTTTCTGAAGCCCGCTGCGCTGGGGCACGGGCAGGTCCTACCCCGAGGAGCCGCGTCTGGATAAGTCCCGTATGGTGGAGGGGAGTTCTTCGAGAGATGCTATCGTTGCTGTGGATCGCAGCGGCTTCGATTCTGGAGTGGACGCGAGCTGTACGAAGGGGATCCCTGCGAGACGGGCGCACTCCGCGTCGCTTTCATGGTCGCCGACCATGACAAATAGGCGGGTGGGAACGCCTAGTCTGCCCGCGAGAATCGCGATGCTCCTAGGGTCGGGCTTCACGGGCTCTCCCGCCGTCCGTGAGAAGGAGGCGTCCACAAATTCCGAGAGTCCCGTCCTCTCAAGGGCGGCCCGGGTGTAGGCAGGACAAGACCTCGTGAGAACGCCTATCCTGAGCCCCATCTCCCTCAACTGAGAGAGGCAGCTCGCCGCTCCCTCCATGGGGGCTATCTTGGAGACCGATTCAAGCTCAACTCTGTCCATGATCTCGTGTATCCTCTCAAGATGCCCCTCCCGCCCGTCTAGAGCGTCCATCTTCTCCACTCTTTCTAGAAGCTCAATAGTCGTTCGGGCGGAGTCTACTCCCTGGAGGGAGGGCATGTGTCGCCGTATGTATCCTCGGATCAGCAGCCTCATCTTGGAGAAGTCGGTGGCAGATCTAACCAGCGTGTTGTCGAGGTCGAAGGCTACCGCCTTGATCATCGGTAGAAATTTGACGAAGGGCTGAAATACGTTATTCGCCTCTCTGATGAATCCTTTTTCTCCCTTCCCGACTGTTACTGGCCGTGAAGCTGAAGATATTCGACGCGCCTGTCTACCTCCACTCAGAGGGGAGATCGATCCACATTGATATCGAACACCCCCTCTTCGCAGAGATCATCTCGAGGGGAGAGAGGACGTTTTGCCAGGGGAAAGGAGAGCACGGAGTCTTCATAGCTCTCAACAGCGAGATGGCCAAGAGGGCGAGACGGCTCTTGGAGGCAGAGCTCGAAAGACGGCTGCAGTCAGCGTGGAACGAGCTAAACCTGCTCTCATTGGAGCTTGGATGGGAGAGGGTTGAAGAGTTTCTCAAATCGGCAAGAAGAGGGGAGGGTTCTGGGCCTGGTCAGGACGAGTAGGAGCTGCAGAGCCTCGATATCCCCACGATTATGTGGGGCGCAGTCATGATGCCGAAGATCCTCTTGTAGCGGGCCTTGGATATCTCCTTAACCATCTCCACCTCCCCATCGACGAGGTATCCATCGATGAAGGCCCTCGCAAGGGACTCCATCCTCCTCCATCGAAAGGTGTAGTGACCCGTGTAATAGAGGAACTCTGCAAGGTCCCAGGCGGGGCTCCCTCCGAGGGACGCCTGCTCTAGGTCCACCACCCAGATGTCTCCGTCCATGTCTTCGATCATGTTGTCGGGTTTACAGTCACCCATACTTGCCCCGAGGGAGTGGATCCTCCCCACGACCTCGCCTGCCCTCCTGAAGGCATCAAGCTTCTCCGGCTCGGGTTTGGACAGGTAGTCCCTGGCCAGGTCGCTGAACGATCTGCCCTCGACGAACTGCTCGATGATCGTCGCCCTCGGAACGCTGACGTATTCTATTGTCGGAGCGTTGACCCCGTTCTTGCGGAGAAAGCGATTCATCTTGTACTCGTTGGCCAGCCGCCTGTCTGCCAAGACCTCGAAGTTCTGGGCACCGATCGCCCAGATACTGAGCGGGATCCACTTCAGGCCAACCCAGTTGAGAAAGGTCTTAGCCACCAGCTTGCCGTCGGCGCCTTCGAACTCGATGAGGTAGACGGAGTTTAGTATGCCGCCGATCCTCCTCATCGTCATGGCGCTCTTCGGCGCGAGTCCCTCTTCGAAGACGACCTCCTCCAGCGTCCTTCTGTCGTCGACTGGAACGAGCCGCCCCTCGATGGGGAGGTA
>CAYWSC010000423.1:0-2001 GCA_964460695.1 Hadarchaeota archaeon (SeqCode) | reverse complement strand
TCTTGGTCGCGGTTGTCGCGACGTACAAGCCGTCTCTCCTGCCTTGGGTTGGTCTTGGGATAGGTGCCCTTTTCGCGGCTAAGTTTCTCCTGTTTCCCTGGAGGCAGCCAGTCATGGGGCCTGAGAGCATGATAGGCGAGACGGCCGTCGTTGTGGAGGATCTGCGGCCGGAGGGACTTGCGAAACACCGGGGGGTCCTCTGGGTTGCGAGGTCGACGAACGGGACGATTCGATCTGGAGAAGAGGTAAAGATACTAGAGGTCTACGGATCCAAGATACTTGTCTCAAGGAAGAGATCGGGAGGGGGCCCACACAGGGGGAGTGAGATCGCTAAAGGCCGGCGTGGTCAGCCTTAACCTTGCCTATCTTTGGGATTTCCTGGCGACGTGGGCGGTGCGCCAGAGAGATGACGTGAGGGAGCTAAACCCCCTCATATCAGCCCTGACCAGCGTGGATGCATTGTTCTACATATGCTTCCGGATAGGCGTCCTTCTGACGTTGAACGTGCTCATATGGCAGGTGTGCGTGGAGGACCCGGCGGCTTGGAGGAGCCGTTGGCTGAAGGTGATTATCCTGGTCGGGCTGATACTTTACGCCATACCCCTGCAGATGTCGATAAGGATGCTGGTCTGAGTTCCGGTTCCTGCTCACCTGCGCCAGCGGGACATCGCGTGACCAAGGGTCCCCTCGTCCCTCGCCTTCCAGAACCCGTACTGGAAGATCTTGTAGCCGATGGCGCATATCACAATGGTTATCAGCATCAGGGGTGCCAGCTCAGGGACTATCTGCCCGAGTGGCTGGTTCCCACCCATCGTCGACCTAGCCATGTCGTTTATGTACCTCTGAGGGTGGATGGCGGCTATTACCTGGAGCCACCCGGGAAGCCTCCAGACAGGTATCCAAGTCCCCGAAACCAGCCGGCTGAAGAGGTTGAGAAACCAGTTTATGGGGTCTTCCCCCGTCTTGGTGATTATGTTCCATCCGGCCGCTAGCAGATCTAGGGAGAACACGAGGAATATTCCGGTCAGTAGGACCAAGACGAACCCGAGGTTCAGGTGAAACGTCATGCCGAACAGTAGACCAACTGCGATGTATGCCGTAGATTCGATTATGACCCATGTGTACCTGAAGCTGTTGTTGCCGAACAGTACGGTGATCAGCCTGGTGGGAGAGGAGTGGTAGTAAGGGTAGAAGGGGCTATTAACCAGCCAACTTATTCCCGCCCCTCCCAGGCTGATCATGTTCTGGACGAGCATCCCAATAAGGAAAAAGTCGAGGAAGGGATTCGGACCAGTGAGACCGTACTGGCTGGAGATCTCAGCGTTTATCTCTGCGCTGGGAACGATCTTGGCGAAGATGGCGAAGGTGGTGACTCCCACGACCATTCCGAGAATCCTCATTACAAACCAAGACCTGAAGGATAGCTGCTGGACGACGCTTCGGTAGAAAAACCAGTAGAGGACGTTCAGCTCCGACCTTATGCCAGAGACAAGCCCCGCTCTTCCAGAGCTCACCTGAAACCCCTCCGGGGAGGATGAGGCGGTGGATGCGGCGCGAACCCTCCTTCTGACCTTCCTTTAGCGGAGGTGACCACCTTTACAAACGCGTCTTCCAGATTCGCCTCTCCGGTCTTGAGGATTATCTCCTCGGGCTTGCCGATGTCGACTATCTCTCCATGGCTGAGTATCGCAACCCGGTCGCACACCCTCTCTGCCTCGAGCATGTTGTGCGTCGTGAGAAGTACCGTAGATCCCATCTCTCGGCAGAGTCTATCCCTGATAATATGGTGTATCTCCCTTCTCGTGATGACGTCCACCCTGACGGTCGGTTCGTCCAGAACGATCATAGGGGCCTGTATGATGAGAGGCAGGGCAAGGTATAGCTTCTGCTGGGTTCCGCCGGACAGTTTCTGGTACCACTCATCCCTCTTCTCCTCTAGGCCGAGGACCTCGAGGGCGAAGCTTATCCTCTTCTCTATCTCCTGCTTCGGGATCTTCCAGA
>CAYWSC010000422.1:0-2004 GCA_964460695.1 Hadarchaeota archaeon (SeqCode) | reverse complement strand
TCGCCTTGACGGCTGCAGGGGCGTGGTCGGGACAGTAGTTGCAAAGGATCACCGCATCTAGATCCTCTTCGAGCATCTCCTGGTACGAGTCGAACAGAGCCGCCTCTGGGGCAAGGGAGTGGCCATCCCTCAATGCCCTCTCGTCTCGGTCGCATAGAGCGGCTATCTCGGCATCCTCGAAGGCCTGGGCCGACCGGACAAAGGACTTTCCGCGCCTCAGGCCGAGCACCCCTATCCTGATTGTCTCGGGCATTGGTACGCCTCTCCGTCTGGGCTGCGGGGGCACAGCAGGTTATAGTTGTTACTGTCTCGGCCCTTCCGCCATCCAAGGCCTCCCTCCGCCCCGGTGCGGTGTCGCTGGGTCGATTGCCGATTCCCGATTGCCGATTTCGAAAGACATTTTAGAAGCAGTGCGAGCCACTGGCGGCGTGACCGCAAGAACGGCGGCCCTTGCATTGCTTGTCTGCTTCATATCCTTCTCGGTAGCTGCCCACGGAGACGGCTCTAGGCGCAGTTCTCTTCCCCTTCACCTTGCTGCCTACGGGTACCACATCGAGGATCTCAACGGCACGGGGTTCGACGCGATCTACTATTCTACGGGGTGGAGGCAAGGGGTCCTAGAGCAGCTTGCTCAGAAAAGCCGTCTGGCCGACGCGCTGGGCGTCAAGTTCATAGTCGGGCTGTACTACTGCACATACCCCGGGCCAGGGATGCAAAACTACTCCCGGGCCGTCGGAAGAGGCAGACCCCCTGAAAGCGTCGTGCCCTCGCCGGTAGACGAGACCTGGTGGAGGGTCTACGTCGAGGAGCCTGGAATCGCCTTGGCCAACCTATCCCTTCACTACCCCATCTGGGGCGTTGTCTGGGATACGGAGCGCTACATCGAGGGCCGCTACTTCGAGTTCGACGACTACAGCTACGACGAGGCGGCGGTCCAGGCATTCGCCAGAGAGACGAACAGGACGATCCCCTACGTGCCGCCGGAGGAGCGTTACTCGTGGCTCGTGGAACACGGCCTCGCAGAGGAGTTCGAGAGGTGGGAGGAGAGGACGCTCTACTCAATGGCCAAGAGGACCGGGCAGAAGATCCACGCCATCAACCCGAACCTCTCCCTAGGGCTTCTCGGGTTCGAGGACGGCTGGTTTCACTGGACCATCCTGAGGGCCTTCAACTCGTCGTCCGCACCCGTGACGGCGTGGTGCGAGGAGACCTACTGGGGCTATGACCGACCCCACGGGCCGTCTCCCCACTTTCCGCCCAGGATCTACCGGCAGCTGATGGACCAGTATGGTATCAACGGCGTATTCCTACCAGGGATCTGGGCCAAATGCGGCACCTGGATGCTGCTAACCGAGATGGAGAAGGCGATAAGGGACAACGGGGCCCTGTGGGTCTACCAGTGGCACATGGACACAAAGGACAACCCCTTCGAGGAGTACAAGAAGATGTACCAGGTCTTCCGCTCCTTCATATTCTTCAACCAGTCTACTGCCAACCCTCTTCCCAGCTTCGACCTCTACCCAGGCGTGCGGGCCAAGCCCTACGTGGGGCCCGATGGCACGGTCTCCGTCCTGCTGGATCCCTACACCCACGTGGTGCCGAACGTCTTCGTAGTCTCGTCCGACAGGGATCTCTGGTACGTCGCGGAGAATCTGAGCGCTAGGCGTGTTGGTCGAAGGCTGGACCTTGGGCCTGGCGAGGTGCCGTGCATCGTGTCCGGCCTGAGAGAGGAGGATCTGGTGCGTCTTGAGGCGCTTGCCATGGTCGAGGAGCTTGGGAACCTAACCGCCTTTTACCGAGGCCTGGGTCTGGGTGGGCTCCCTGGTGCCGAGGACGCTCACTCGGCTGCCCTATCCGAGTTCGCGGCGGCGAGATACTCCCAGGTCGTTTCCAGGATCTCGGCGCTGAGGCGGGGCACCTATGAAGAGGTGCTGGCCGCTGTCTGGCCCAAGGTGGAGGAGGCTCTCAAGAATCCGAGGTCAAGCAACGTTCCGATAGGGGTGA
>CAYWSC010000421.1:0-2005 GCA_964460695.1 Hadarchaeota archaeon (SeqCode) | reverse complement strand
GTTCAGGGGGGAGAGCGAGGGCAAGGGACGTCATAGAGTACGACCCCTGGAGCTATGAGCAGAGATCGATGTCTGAGCTGGTCCGGGACTTCCAGGCCCAGCACTCGAAGGCCGAGGGGGAGATCGGAAACCGCCTGCTGGTCGCAGAGGCGCACTACACGACCCTGTTCCACTGGTTCCTAGGCCTGTTTGGGTGGAGGCCAACCGTAATGGCGGCTTCGAAATATCCCAGGGAGTTCAAGGTGCAGGTGGACCGGTTTGCAGAGCTCTCTCGCTTCTACATGGAGGCCTGGTCGAGGGTCAGTGGGCTCCATGTCTTCATATCCCACGACGACATCTGCATGTCCAACGGCCCAATATTCAGCCCTAAATGGTACAGAGACTACATATTCCCACACTACGGGGAGATCTGGGCACCCCTCAAGGAGAGGGGGATACCCGTCATATTCTGCTCGGACGGAGACCTCACCCTCATTGTCGACGACCTTTTCGCAGCGGGTGCCGATGGACTCATCTTCGAACCCTACCTCGACCTCTCGTGGCTCGCGGGAAGGTGGGGAGGTAAGAAGATCTTGATAGGGAACGTCAACACCCGCATCCTAACCGGCGGAACTCCCGCCGACGTAGTAAGAGAGGTTGAGAGGTGCATAAAGACATGTGGGCACCTACCAGGATACTTCCTCAACGCCTCCGGCCAGCTTCCCCACAACATCCCCTGGGAGAACCTGAAGGCTTACCTCGACACCTGCCGGAGGATGAGGCGCCGCCGGTGAGCTGGGCACCGCCCTCTCGGTGTCAAAGCTTTATTGTAACGGGCTGAATCGTTGCGCATGGCCAGGGGATCTGACGCGGCGAGATGGCTCTTCACGGCAATCCTTGTCTTGCTCTCACCTGGACTTGTCATCTCGTTTCTGGCCCAGGCATCCTCCTTCCTCGGCCTCAGGGTAACTGGACTGGTGCCCGACATATTCGACTTCCTAATGAGCATAGATACGTTCTCAACGCAGCTTGCCTTCGCCTTTCTTGTCGGGGCCTCGCTTGGACTTGTCCTCGCCTTCGAAGTGGAGAAGATTCCCAAGTTGGGGACAGCTGCCTGGTACGTGCACCTAGTGAGCCACGAGCTGGTTCACGCCGCCCTCGCCAAGGCATGTGGATACAAGATCAGCGAGATCAAGCTTACGCGCCACGGCGGATACGTCTCGTACTACAAGCCGAACAGGCACGGGAACTTTCTCATAAGCCTCGGACCCTACATTCTCCCTCCGATTCCCATAATCCTTCTTCTTGCATCGGCGCTCGTCAAGGGCCGCCTACAGGTAGGAATCATCCTGCTTCTTGGAGCCGCCTTCACGAGTCACGTGGTTGGGACGGCGAGGGAGATTCTAGACCAGTATGACGTGAGGCAGTCTGGCCTCTCCTTCTCCTTGGTGTTCGTATTCTTGGTAAATCTCATACTGGGGGTAGCCGTCATGAGGGTCGGCGCGCCCGGCAGGGTGTCTCTGGTCCGGTTCTTCCTCGACGCGGCAGCCCTAGACGGAAGATACCTCTCTCTTGTCTTCGAGAGCATCGTCAGGCTCATATCATGACGAGGCGGTAGCTCTTGCTTCCCAGTCCTGCACGCTCCGCCGCATCGACCTGGGCCTGGGGATCGACGCCGTGAAGAGCGTAGAACTTATCCTCTTCGTCGGACACCCCCCTATCCTCGGCAAGGGAGCAGTGGGACACAGGGGCCTTGCGGACAAGGTCGAGGCAGGCCTGCTCCAGTGCCACGATATCGGTTGAGGCCAGTATCCCCTGATCGGGTATGATTGGGTTGTCCGAGAAGGGGGCGCAGTCGCACTCAGGGCCGACGTCTAGCAGGAAGTTGACGAAGAGCACACGACCGGGTTCAAAGGTAGACAGAACGCCCCTCACGGAGTCGACCATGGCTTCCATGAATCTCTCCCGCAGGGGCTGGGGACGGACCAGGGCCTCTTGGGCACACGCCCTGGCACATCTCATACAC
>CAYWSC010000420.1:0-2006 GCA_964460695.1 Hadarchaeota archaeon (SeqCode) | reverse complement strand
AAAAACTTGTCGTGGGGCCTTGGTTTCACGGCGAAGATGCGGGTATGAATCGCACAAAGCTAGAGCTAAGATGGTTCGACTACTGGCTGAAGGGAGTTGACAATGGGATTATGGACGAGCCCCCAGTTCAGTACTACCTGCTCGGTAAGGGCACGTGGCAAGAGTCGGGCTCTTGGCCTCCGCCGGCAAGGACCCTATCTCTCTACTTCGGCCCGGGCGAAGGCCCTTCGGATAGAAGTCTCAACGGCGGGTCTCTCTCACCCCAACCACCGACAGGAGGCCCCTTCGCCGACAGGATTACCCACGATCCAAACTCTCCGGTCCCAAGCATAGGATTCAGGAAGGTTGATATTGGCAGGGCGGAAGCCGCAATGCTTACCTACACTACCGGTTCCCTGAGCCACGATCTTGAGGTCGTTGGACAACCATGGCTGCATCTGGTGTTTTCGACGAACTCTCAAGATGTTGATTGGATCGCGAAGCTCACGCAGGTCTCCTCGGATGGAAGATCAACCGTCTTCAGCTCTGGCGCCCTCAGAGGTTCCCACCACCTCTCGCACCAGCTTCCCCAGAAGCTAGTTCCCAACACTGTCTACGAGGCGGACATCGCCTTGGCTCCGATCGCGAAGGTCTTTGAGAAGGGTTCAAGGCTGCGCCTCGACGTTTCAAACAGCGATTTTCCCATATTCTTCCCCAGCAGCATCCCATCGGAAAGCAGAATCCATCTTGGAGAACCCAAGCCCTCATATCTTGAACTGCCAGTAGTGGGCAGAGCTGATTTCCACCCTGTATAGACTCCACATTAGCCCCGCTAGGGCTCCTTCATCCTGTTTCTCTGAGCCTGGTCAGGCCCGCCTCTTTGTACAGCTTTCGACGGATCATCAGCGTCCAAAGGACGAGCCCAGTTATGACAGACGAGGCCGCCACCACGCACCATTCCGTGAGGTATATCCAGAAAAGAGCCTTCCTCTTCAAGTCGACCGCCTCTTGGCTCACCTTCCCTAGATCCTCGTATGCCATCTGCATTTTCTCTAGGCTCTCGTCATACCTGCCCCTGAGATACAGACGGTCTGCAACCTTCTTCTCCACATCTACGCGGCCAAGATGATCGTACAGCTCCCACGTCTGCGCACCGAACTTCTCGACGAACTCTATGAGCGACACGACCATCGCCCTTTCTGAGGAATATGTCTTGGACATCTCCCGTATCCTGTGAACCTGAACAATATCCCGAGGTATCTCCAGTCCGGCCAGGTACCACATCTGGTTTATCCAGAAGTCCGAGGCGTAGGGCCAGTCCGCCGACATAGTCCAGTCGATGGTGTCGTGGCCCGGAACGCTGACCAAGACGTTTCCCTTCCCGTAGGACCACACTATCATGGCGGCCTCTTCTCCCGGCACGAACCTCGCTATCACGGTCGACCCTTGGCGAGGCCTCTCATACCCACACTTTCCGTAGCCGAAATCCATGGGAAGCTTGTAGTCTTTCATTCCTGGCAAGTCCAAGATCGGATGAGGCCGGCCCGTCCTCTGGAAGACGACGGCTCTGATCCCGACACTTCGGAACTCCTTTCCCTTGACCAGCTCGGTGGGAAACGCCGGATAGATCGAGGACTGGCAGAAGAGGTCGAAGGTGTGCCAGTGGGCCGGATCGTAGTTCATCTCGTACTTCGCCAAGCCCATTCCGATTCTTCTGACCGAGAACTCCATCCATGAGAACTGTTCGTCGGGTATGACATCCACGTCGAAGTCGGACAGGAGGACAACGTCGTAGTTCTTGGCCAGCTGTGGGTAGCTCCTCGGCATGTATTGTCGGACGAATCTTATCGCGTCCTCCCTCCCGGCGCCGACGGATGCAAATGTCGACTCGTACCAGTTCGTTGGAACTGGCTGGTAGGCTATCCTCGGATCCGCGCGAAGGACTACAGGTAGACGGGTTTCGGGGTAGTACGACTCGCCTATTGACAGGATCCTTATCATGCCTGTTCGGCCGTCGACCTTCGCCT
>CAYWSC010000419.1:0-2012 GCA_964460695.1 Hadarchaeota archaeon (SeqCode) | reverse complement strand
TTCTTCTCGGCTAGCGCTAGCTCCCCAGCTCTCTCTAGGAGTTCGAATGCCTGGGAGAGCTGTGCCGAAGAGGCCTGGTAGTCCTGCCTGAGGTACAGGTCCTCTGCCTCGGCCTTCGCTGCATCTGCCCTGGCGAGGACGCTCTCAACGGGAGCCACTCTTGCCCCCAGTCTGTCCACGAACTCCAAGAGTGAGACCTGCATCGATCTCTTGTCGATATACCTCTTGAACTCCACCCTCATCTTGTGGACGAGGAACGCATCCTCAGGGAGGCTCCACCCGGCGCTGTGCCAAATTATGTTCATCAGCACATCGGTCTGCAGGTCTCCCTTCACCTCTCCGTAGTACATGCCACACCAGAAGGGGTTGACGAAGTTGTCGCAGAGAGTCCAAGTCGAGCCATCTCCATACTCGTAGTACATGAGCCAGGGGGAACGTCTCGGCGCGCCGGGGAACTGAGGAAAGGATCCGTCCGCCTCGGCTAGGACAGACGCACCTTCCTTGGGATACGAGTAGAAAAGCCCTAGGGCTGGTATCTTCTCTATTCCGAGAGGTATGAGTGGACCGAGGACCTGGTGCGGAGAATCGCGTACGACCTGAAGATGATACCGCCCGTTGCTGTAGATCACCTTCCCGCTCTGCAGAACTTTCTCAGCATCGTTTGCAAAGAGGTCGCTCATCCCGCAAGCGACCCAGAACTTGGCGTACTCGATATCCATCCTCAGGCCGCCTTGGTCGGTTAGCGCTGAGCAGTCCCCGTTCCTCACCGACCCAATCAGCCAGGAGATCTGCTTGGCCGTGAGGGGAACTATGTAGGGAATGGAGAACATTATGAAGTCGTAACGCGCCAGCCCCTCGTAGTCCCTTGGGAAATACTGCTTGATGTAGCGCTTCGCCTCCTCGTCGCTTAGCGGAATTGCATTCGACTCGCTTGTTGGGACGATGTTGTACGTCACCGATGGATCCGGATCTAGGAATGTCGTCACCGGATTATACGACCTGACGACGTGGCCGATCAGCAGAACCCTAATTCTCTCTCTTTCGGCGCCAAAGACGGAAGAGGAGACGAAGAGGACAAGCAGCAAGATGAATGCTGGTATGACGACCCTCCTCTTGAACGGCAAAGCACCACCGAGTCAACATGGAGTTGGATGGTCACTGGAGGTGGGATTCACCTATCCCGCCCGCGTAACGCTGACCTCGCGGTAGAGTTTCCTTCTAACCATGAGAGACCATATGATGAATCCGGCGAGAATGGCAGTTCCCGTGACACTCAGCCACTCGATCGAATAGATCCAGAACAGGGCCTCTTGCTTGACCTTCACGGACTCGGCAGCGACTCTCCGCAGCCCAACAGAGGCCTGATCGAGTTTCTCCAGACTCTCGTCGTACCGGCCCTGAAGGTACAGGGCATCCGACTCCCTCTTCATGTCGTCCACCGTGTCAAGCATCTCGTACAACTTCCTTGTCGAAGCCCCGAACTGCTCGACGAAGTCGATGAGGGACGTGGCGAGGGACCTCTCGTTTATGTAGTTCAGCGCCTTCTCCCTCAGTGTATGAACCAGCTCGACGTCCTTGGGAATGGGGACATCGGATAGGTACCACATCTGGTTTATCCAGAAATCTACGCAGTACGGCCAATTCGCCACTGCCGCTCCGTCTATCTTGTCAAGGCCCGGCACCACTGTCAGCGACCGTCCCTTGCCGTAGTTCCAGATGATCATGGCCGGATCCTTGGTGGGCTTGAAGGCGGCGATCACGGTGGCTCCCTGCCTGGGATCCTCATATCCGTACGTCCCGGATCCAAGCAGCTTGTACCTATCGATCTCGGGAAGATTCAGCATCGGATGGGGCTTCCCCGTTGACGGAAGCGGCACGGGGTATATGCCCTCCAGTGGGGTTGGCATCTCCTGCCCTCTTCGAAGATCCGCCGGGAAGGCCTTGTAAACCTCTGATGCAACGAATCTATCGAACGTTCCAAAGTGCCCGGGGTCAAAGTTCATCTCGTACTT
>CAYWSC010000418.1:0-2028 GCA_964460695.1 Hadarchaeota archaeon (SeqCode) | reverse complement strand
CTTTTCAAAGCGCGGTGGCAGGTAGCCTCACACGGAGACCTTGATTCGGACTACTGGATGGGTTGAGTCTTCCCCTGTGTGCTGCCGATCTGCTTCTCGACATCTACTGATGCCTCGATAAGCTCCCTCCTCAATGAAGATACGACCTTAGGGTCCCACATAGAACTCCTAGCACGCTCGACCACAGATCTAACCAACGCTTCGATGCGCTCCGCCTCTTTCCTCTTGCCACTCCCTCTTAGTTGATGCGCCATCCTTCTCAACCTCCACAGCCGGGCATAGTCTTCAAGTGCTATCCGCACTGCCTGCCACCTAGTGCTCGGAACGGGTTTCTCGGCACCCTGGTAGACTAGCTCCCACTCATTCCCATTGGGATTGGGTCCCTGCCAAAGGTCGTATGGCCTTGTGCAGTACGACCAGAATCCAACGCCGCTGAGACCAAGTTCCCAAGCCGTCCAAATCTGCCTCCAATAGTATGTGACGCCGACCATGTCCTTGACGTGACCAGCCGCCTCGTAGGTCCACAGGGTCTTACCCGTAGATTTCAAGTATCGGATCCTCTCCCCGCTCGGCTCACACACAACCGCTCCGAAGTTAGGTTGCAATATGTCGACGAGGTCTAACACGCGTCTCATGTCCTCCACCGTCATTCCCTTGAAGGGATCCGTATATACCTGGACCTGGGGATCGAGTTCCTTGTAGAAGCGCGCATACCTCTCCAGCCTGTCTGTCAACAGACCGCCCAACAGACCTGGTTCATCCACGGGATAGAACGCCCAGTTCTTGTATCCGAAACCCCTCTCAGAGAGGTGGGCCCTGAGCACATCTAGGAATTCTTTGAACGCCCTGCGCCACTGACGTGAGAATTCTCCAGGAGCCCCATCGACAGGTCGAAGTGGGTTTCCAGGAACCAGGATGATATCTTCCTCCGAGAGTAGATCCAGAAGCCAGTCTAACCTCTGCCAATCCACCTCTACCAGACGGCCCTCGAAGTCGTATGTAGCTCGCGGAGAGGTTCCGCCTCCTAGGACGAAGACGTTGGTGTGATGATTACGCATGTCCCTTACCGCCTCATCCGCGATCCCTCTCAATGGAGAGCTGAGAACGTAGCCCCAGTTGCAGAAGCGAATGGGCATCGGCTTTGGAAGTCTGGTTGGCGCGATGGTAATCCAGATTGGAACGTCCCACACCTCATCCTGAGGCACCAGCGCGCGGAGCTTGAGGATCGAGCAGTATCTGCCGGGGGGATGGTCTCCATCCTCTATATCGATCCAGAGCCTTGCGCTGCTAGAGGAGGGAACGTGGAGGATTCCCGCATTACCCAGCTCTGGTAGTGCGTCCCCGGACATGCTCCCCGACGCGGTGGGCACGAAGGCGACCTCCCTCAGCTGAATCAGATCCGACGCATCGGGCACCTCCGGCGACCCAGATGTCGGCGGCTCCAGCCATACCCTCATCAAGACTTCCTCCGCCCGCAGATTCTCAAGTTGGAGAACCCTGGCCTCGTGGCCCCCTTGGTCAAGCAACACGTCGATTCTCTCTACAGGCCCAGGGGGCTGCTCTAACCCTGGTCTAAACTCCGTCCATGGATGCCTGGGAGCCCAGGGAAAGAATCGAATCCTCTTGCCCAGCTTCTTTCGTACCCTCTCCTGTATGTGCATGCAGGCGGTGTGCCTCAGGATACGGGCCTCGAGTTCCCTCACCCTGCGGATCATTGCCCGCCTGTCCTCATTCCTCATGGAGGGATAGAGGGGAATCCGTTTCAGTATCTCCGAGGCCCTGAACCTCGATTCTTTGATCAGTTCGGCATCGGGACATTCAATCGGTTCCAAGTTGTACAAGAGCCCCATCACTCTGTCCATGTCCTCGCCGAGGGATCTGACCAAACATTGCCAGGTCCCTTTGCCAATCACCGACCTAGTAGACCTGTCGATCAAGTGGGCCTCTAACAAGCATTCTCCCGGGGACAGGAGCTCGAACTCGGCATCTTCATTTTCGGCACTCAGAACAGAATGGTGGACGACGCCC
>CAYWSC010000417.1:0-2030 GCA_964460695.1 Hadarchaeota archaeon (SeqCode) | reverse complement strand
TCGATGTAGAGCCTCCCCGTTTCCCTCGTCTCACAGATGTCGGTGCCCTCGTGTAGCTCATTCCAGGTCTCTATCGTCACGATTTTCGACCCACTTCTCATGGCCTTTTCCCAGTCATCTTGATAGGCATACCCGTCCAGCCTGTCGCGGTGCAGCGGGCTCTGACCATAGCAGTTCACAGCCCCAACGTTTTCAAATCCCGGTCCGACCGAGGCGACGTCTAGGAGTACTGGTCCGAAGGCCGCGCCCCAGCCGTACTGCATATCGGTTTCGATTCTCCACGACCTCTCCCGCACCAGGAAGATCGAGGCGTTGAAGTCCTCGCGGAATCTGGTTTTCGTGTAGTTGACGAGGGACTGGTCGTAGTCGCTAACCCACCCTGCCGAGTACAAGAAAGTCATAGCAGCGCCGTCGATCCGAGCCCAAAGATCCGGTGGCACGTGGGAGTAGAAATCGCGAATCATTCCGTAGAACAGCTCTTTTCCGGCGGGTGTACTCAGGTTGGGCTTCTCGTTTGGATGGCCACTGACATGCCACTGCAGCATCAGGGCGGTGGTGTCGAAAAACATGCCGATCTTCGGAGGGGTCTGTCCCTGAGCGATCAGGTCTCGCTCAGCCTGCACGAGTGCGTCCAGCCCAGCTATCGACCAGAAAGTGTTGGTGGAGTCGCCCCAGTAGACCGGCAGTAAGAAGTCGATGCCCGCGTCGATCATATCCCTAAGTTCTCTTTCGTGCCAAGAGACCTCTCGGTAGCTGAAGGGTCCCTCTGGCGGATGGTGAGTTAGACAGTCCTTCCCCAGGTAGGAGATATGGAGCGATGTTTCGTTGTCATACCAGTAGAAGTAGTACGTTCCGACGATTCTCTGATCGCTGTGGAATGTGTCCACGGCGAGGGACGGATAGCTGAAACAGATGAGCGCAGCCAAGAGTGGGAAGAACGAGAGGCGCCTCACACTTTCCACCCCAGACGGGTGGGTCCCGACCTTCAAATAAGTAATCCGAGGATCAGTGGTATTGTTACCAGACTCATCAGAGTCCCGATCATAACTGAGGATGCAACTAGGCCGGGACGCGCGCTGTACTTCTGGGCCAGCATGAGGCTTGCGACGGCGGGGGGCATGGAGGACTGGAGAAGCACCACCCCCCTGACGAGGCCTGTCAGCCCGAAGACCCCTACGCACGCAAGGCCCAGTAGGAAGCCCAGGCTAATCCTCATAGACGCGGAGCAGGCTCCCGCCCTGAGCTCTTTTGATGATCGAACTCCGACTAGACTCATTCCCAAAGTGATGACGAAAAGTGGGATTGCAGCGTCGGCGAGCAGTGATATCGGTCTAGAGATCAGAGGGGGGAGGCTCGTCCCGGTGAGGGCGACCGCCGTGCCGAGGACCACGGCGTATAGGAGAGGAAGCTTGAAGATCTCGAGGTATGGCTTGTTGGCGTCCGGTGAGCCCCTAGCCGCCAGATATATCCCGATTGAGTACGTGGCGACTGAGCAGGTGACGTAGTAGGCTACTGCTACTGGGAGGGCTCCTTCCCCGAAGGCGAATAGAGAGATGGGTATCCCGAGGTTCCCCGAGTTTATCAGGACAACTGGAAGCGTTCTCGCATCTGGGTTCTCCAAATGGAAAGCAGAAAACAGGCTTCGAGATATGAACAGGGCGGCTAGGATCACGGTAGTGGCTGACAAGACGACGGGGAGAAGCTGGGTGACTCTCTGTCCGTTCTCCGCTAGAGATCTGAATACCAAACACGGTGACGCCAGGTAGAGGGCTGTCTCAACTATAGGACGTATCTCCAGTTTCTTGTGCTTCTGGAAAAGGTAGGCGAGGGCGACGATGGCAAAGGTCGGGAAAACCGCCTCTAGAACTCTGAGGGGATCCATTGTCGAGTCGCTATGCGTTTCTCTCATTACTCTTTTCGATGGAAATACATTTGACCACGGCCAGGGTGCCGGCTTCGGTCGAGATGTCTCCACGGGACCGTGTGCTAGCGGCATTGGACGGAGAAGAATCGGACAGAGTACCGATGTT